>JBHOQZ010000656.1:0-7902 GCA_042408635.1 Chloroflexota bacterium | reverse complement strand
GCCGGGCCGGCGCGAGCGCCACGTCCGGGACGGGGCCCTGCTCGGCAGGCCAGACCGGCTCGACCAGGAGGCGGGGCCGCCAGCCGCGGCGCGCCGACGCCGCGGACGCCGGAGCCGACTCGTGATCATGGCGGTGGTCGTGCTGCTCCTGGCCGGGTCGGGCGCGGGGGCGTGGCGGGAGCGGATCGCCGGCTTGCTCGGGTTGAGTCCGACGGGTGCGGGCGTACCGGCACCCACCGGACCGAGCCCGCGGCCAACCGGGGTGCAGTCGCGCCCGGTCAGCAGCCAGACGGCACCGCCGACCGTCAACCCGGCGCCGACACCTCCGAACGGCGGGCAGCCGGAGCCGACGCCCGCCGACGGCCACACGACCGGCGGTCCGCCGGAGGGGCCGGCGACGCCGGAGCCGACCGTCGCGGTCGCGCCGACCCCACCCGGCCCGAGCTCGGGGAGCCGCCCCTCTGCCCCGACTCCTCAGCCGGCCCGACCGACCGCACCGCCGACGCCGACGGCCACCCCGGAGCCGCTCCGGCCGGGCTCGCTCCTGCCACCCGGCATCGCCGGCACAGTCGTGCCGGGTGGCGGGCCGCCGCTCGGTCCCAATCCGGGCGGCCGGCAGCCCGGCGAGCGGCTGCCGGGACGCTAGCGGGGCGCGCGGCGCGTCCTGCCCGACCTTCCGCCCGGCGCGCGCCGCGGTGGCGAGGGGGCCGCGGCGGGCGCCGAATCGCCACAAGGAAGCGATGCCGCCCAAGCGGGCGGGCGCGTGACACGCCGGCCTGTGCCCTGTACACTACCCCCACCGCATGCGCCAGCAGATCGGGTAGCCAGCGGAGGTGGGAGCGATGCAGGGCCAGGTGGCGGCGCGCCCGGAGGCGGGCACCGGGGGCGTTCAACTGCTGCGCCAGGAGCTGACCTGGCCGGCGGCGGTCGGCGCGATCGTCATCGCCAGCGCCGTTGCCTTCTCCTACCCCTACATCGTGCTCAAGCTTGGGCTCGGGCCAAATGTCAGCCTCCTCTCCGCCTTCCTGGGCGCCCTCTTCCTCAACGCGGTGGCCCGCTCGACCCGCGGGGCCAATTCGCTCCAGAACAACATCATCCAGACGGCCGGTACCTCAGCCAGCAGCACGGCCTTCATGGCGGGGGTGGCGGCGGCCTTCGGCTACATCGCGCAGAACCACAGCGTGGATGTCCATGTCACGATCACGCCGTGGCAGATGTTCACCTGGCTGATCTGCTCGGGCACGATCGGCGTGCTCTTCATCCCGCTCTACCGCAAATACTTCCTCAGCGATCCCAAGATGATCTTCCCCGACGGGGTCACCGCCGCCGAGGCGATCACCGTGCTCGACTCCAACTCGCCCGAGTCGCGCGGCAAGCTCCGGGCGCTCGTCGCGGCACTCGGCGCCGGCGCCACCACCAGCTTCCTCGAGAACGGGCTCAACCTCCTCCAGCCCGCCTATGTCGTCAAGCGCCTCCAGATCGGCATGGACTGGAACCTCCTCTCCTTCGGCACCGGCATGTTGGTCGGGCTGCGGGTGGGGCTCTCACTGCTGCTAGGCACGCTCGTGCTGGCCGCCCTCTCCCCCTACATCGTCGGGGGGATCGGCCTCGACATCGTGCACGGCGGCATCGCACCGGCCGACATCCCTGCCTGCGACGCGCTGATCGGCCAGACGCTGAGCGCGGACCAGCAGACGTTCCTCGCTCAGCGCTGCGGCATGCTCGGCGACTACCTGCGCGGCAGCGACTTCAACATCGTGCTCCTCTGGACGATGTGGCCCGCCACCGCCATGCTCCTCACCTCGGGGCTGACGGCGGTGGCGCTGCGCTGGCGCTCGATCGTGCAGATGTTCCGCGAGATGGCCGCGCACCGCGACACCGAGCGCACCGACATCCCGGTCCGCGTCACGGTCGTCGGCGGCATCCTGCTCACGCTCCTGCTCGCCTGGGTCCAGAACGTCCACTTCGGGATGTCCTACCTCGAGACGATCGTGGCGGTGCTGTTGTCGCTGCCGCTGATGCTGATCGGGGTGCGGGTGCTGGGCGAGACCGACTTCGGCCCGGTATCGGTGATGGCGAACAGCCTCCAGGTGCTCTTCGGCCTGCTCTGGCCACAGCAGATCGCCCACAACCTGATCGCGGCCGGCATGGCGGGCGACGCCAACTCGCAGGCCGAGGGCACGATGCAGGATTTCAAGACCGGCCAGCTCATCGGCTCGACCCCCTGGGTGCTGACCGTCGTGCAGATATGTGCGATCCCCATCGGCGCGGCCGCGGTCGCGATCATGTACCCGCTCCTGATCGCGCATTACGGCCTCGGCGGCGACGGTCTGACCGCGCCGACGGGTCTCAAGCTGGCGAACATGGCGGTGCTTGTGTCGAAGGGGCTGAGCGCCTTCCCGCCCGGCGCGCTCCTGGCGACGGTCGTGGCGGGGGTGCTGGGCGTGTTGCTGGTGGTGCTGGGCGACCGCCGCGGCTTCGGCTGGCTGCCCAGCCCGGCCGGCCTCGGCTTCGGCCTCATCCTGCCGGGGGTACTCACGGTGCCGGTGGCCGCTGGCGCGGTCGTCGGCTGGCTCTGGAGCCGCGCCCACCGCCCGAGCTACGACAAATACCACTTCACCGTGGCGGCCGGCGTGGTGGGCGGGGACGCGGTCGTCTCCGGCTTGATCGTGCCGGCGCTCGCCTACTTCGGTGTGCTGCCTGGAAGCTGAGCCGGACGCCGGGGGCGGCCCGCCCGCCGAGCACCAGCGAGTGCCCCGCGGCCGGGACCCGGTGGGCTGCGGGGCACCGCGCCGGCAAGCCGGCGGGCGGTCGATTTGCGCAAACGGGCGGAATACGGCACACTAAGGGGGGCGGGTTGTTGCCCCCGGGACCGGAGTCTGGTAGACTCCCGCCGTAGTGAGACTGCATCTCAAGATGCGCCGACAGGAAGTGGACCGACCAGGATGAGCGAGCAGATCAGCGGCACTGTCAAATGGTATAACCCGGAGAAGGCGTACGGCTTCATCACGACCGAGACCGGTGAGGACGTGTTCGTCCATCGGCGCTCGATCGCGGGTGGCCGCACGGATCTGGTGGACGGCCAGAGCGTCGTCTTCCAACTCCGCGCCGGACCCAAGGGCACGGAGGCGTACGACGTCTACGTCACGCAGGACGTCGAGATCCCGCCGCACCGGCAGCGAGCATACGCGAGTGCCGCGGCGGCCGGCGCCAGCGGCTACGACCGTACCGACTCGTTCTCGGCTCGCCGCCCGCGTGAGGCGTACTCCGGTCCGCTGCCCGAGGGACCTGTCGAGGCGCGCGTCAAGAGCATCGATCCGAACGGGCGCTTCATGTTCGTGCGCACCGAGGAGGGCGAGATCGACGCCTTCGTGCACCGGTCGCTCGCGCCGCGCTACGGCGCGCCGCTCCAGGTCGGCGACCGCGTCCGGGTCGTCCTCGAGCCCTCCGACCGCGGCCCGCGCGCGAGCTGGCTCGAACCCGCCTGACGCACCCGGGTAGGGTCGCCCTAGCCAGGCGCCCCGGCCATCACGGCGAACGGCACAATGCCCCCGACCCCTGCCGGCCGGGGGCATTGCCTTTTGCCGCGGGCGGCAGTGCATCGCCCGTGCTGTCGTGCCCGCTACCGCCGCTCGGTCCGATCTGGGGATCGGCTTGACCGGGCGCCCACCAGGCGCGATGATGAGGCGAGCAACCGGTGTGAGGCGGCCGGGCGCGCAGCTTGCACAGTGCCCGTGCGAGCGTTCATCTTCCGATGATGGGAGGCAGTCATGTCGTATCCCGAGGTCAAGGTCTACACCCAGCCCGGCTGAGGGCCATGTCATGCCGCGATGGAGTATCTATCGCAACGAGGCGTCCCCTTCCAGGCCCGCGATGTCCGGGCCGATGCGGCCGCACGCGATGAGCTGCTCGGCATGGGTTTCCGCGCCACGCCGGTGATCGTCATCGGCGAGACGAAGATCGTCGGCTTCAACAAGCCACGCATCGACGAGGCGCTGGGGCTGGCACCGCAGTAGCGCCGCCCCGACCGGCCGCCGCATCGGGCCGCGCCGTCCTGTTCTCGCGCTGCGCGGCGCGGGGCTCGGCTCGACCATCGACCGCATTCCGTGTTCCGCGGTGTCCAGAGCGGAGCGCGCGGCGCGGCGCGGTGTCCGGCGCGCTCCGCCACCGGCACGGTGCGGCCCGGCTCTGCGAAGCCGACCGGCGTGCGGCGGTTCCGGCGACTGTCGCCGGTCGATGGCGCGGCCGCCAAGGCGCTTGCGCGCGCCCGGCAGATACCGCAAACTGGCCCTGGCAGGCGGCGTCGGCCGGCTGCCAGCAGGGCGAGGCGTGGAGACGATCAGCACGCAGACGGAGCTGTCCTCGGCGACGGACGGAATGCGGCAGCGCGCGCGTGAGCTCACCGGCGCGCTGTTGCGGGCCGCCCTGCGCGCCGTGGACCCCGAGGCTGCCGTCCGCCGGGTCCTGCGCTTCGACGGCTCGACACTCCAGGTCGGGGAGGAGCGTATCCCGCTCGCGCCGGGCGCGCGCGTGGTCGTGCTCGGCGGCGGCAAGGCCGCCGCCGCGATGGCGGCCGGCGTCGAGGCGGTGCTGGGCGACCGCGTCTCGGGGCTGGTCAACGTCAAGGACGCCCACCTCGCCCCGACGCGCCGCGTGGCGCTCCACGAGGCGAGCCACCCGGTGCCCGACGCGCGCGGCGCCGCCGGCGTCGAGCGCATGGAGGCGCTGCTGCGCGGCCTCGGCCCCGACGATCTCGTGCTCGCCCTCATCTCGGGCGGCGGCTCGGCGCTGCTGGCCGCGCCGGCCGAGGGGATCAGCCTGGCCGACAAGCAGGCGGTGACCCACCTCCTGCTCCGCGCGGGCGCGACGATCGGGGAGATCAACACCGTCCGGCGGCACCTCTCGCGGCTCAAGGGGGGCCAGCTCGCTCGCCTTGCCCAGCCGGCCCGGCTGGTCACGCTCATCCTCTCCGACGTCGTCGGCTCCCCGCTCGACGTCATCGCCTCCGGGCCGACCGTGCCCGATCCCAGCACCTACGCCGACGCCCTGCGCATCCTCGATCACTACCATCTGACCGAGGCGGTGCCCGAGGCAGTGCTGCGCCGGTTGCGGGCCGGCTCGGCGGGTGAGCTGCCCGAGACGCCCAAGCCAGGCGACCCGGTCTTTGCGCAGACCGTCACGCTCGTGCTGGCTGACGTGGCGATGGCGGCGCAGGCGGCGCTCGACGCGGCGACCGGGCTCGGCCTGAACGCGGCGATCCTGACGACCTGGCTCGAAGGGGAGGCGCGGGAGGTCGGGCGGGTCTGCGCCGCCATCGCCCGTGAGCTGGCGCAGCGGCAGCGGCCGCTCACCCCGCCCGCCTGCCTCATCCTGGGTGGCGAGACGACGGTCACGGTGCGGGGACACGGCCGGGGCGGGCGCTGCCAGGAGCTGGCGCTGGCGGCGGGGCTGGCGCTGGCGGGCGTCGACGGGGCGGCGGTGGCGGCGGTGGGGACCGACGGCACCGACGGTCCGACCGACGCAGCCGGAGCGATCGCCGACGGGTCGACAGTGGCCCGCGCCCGCGCCGTGGGGCTCGACCCGGTGGCGGCGCTGCGCGCCAACGACAGCCACCCGTTCTTTGCCCGCCTCGGCGACCTCGTCGTCACGGGACCGACTAACACGAACGTCAACGATCTCGTCTTCATCTTCGCCTTCGCCGGGCCACCTGTACCCCGCGCCCGTGGCCGCGCGACCGACGACCGGCGGGGTCCGATGACCGGTCGGGCCGGGACGCCGGGCGACAGGGGGCGGTTGGCTGCGGGTGGCTCATAATGGATAGACCGGAGGGCGCGGGTCGATGAGGGGGCCGGGAAGACCCGGGCCAGAAACCCGGGAAAAAGGGTAGAGTAGATGCGGATCGAGCACATCCAGGCGCGCGAGATCCTCGACTCGCGCGGCAATCCGACCGTCGAGGTGGACGTCACGCTCGAGGACGGGGCGCACGGCCGCGCCGCGGTGCCCTCGGGCGCCTCGACCGGCGCCCACGAGGCGCTCGAGCTGCGCGACCGCGACCCGAAGCGCTACGGCGGCCTCGGCACGCTCACCGCCGTGCGCAACGTCGACGAGCGGATCAACCCGCTGCTGCTCGGCGTGGACGCGACCCAGCAGTACCGGGTCGATCAGTTGATGCTCCAGGCCGACGACACGCCCAACAAGTCGGCGCTGGGCGCCAACGCCATGCTGGGCGTCTCGCTGGCGGTGGCGCACGCCGCCGCCAACAGCCTGGGGCTGCCGCTCTACCGCTACCTCGGCGGCGCCTGCGCCCACCTGATGCCCGTGCCGATGCTGAACATCCTCAACGGCGGCAAGCACGCGGCCAATTCGACCGACTTCCAGGAGTTCATGATCCTGCCGGTGGGGGCGGCCAGCTTCCGCGAGGCGTTGCGCTGGGGCGTCGAGGTCTTCCAGGCGCTCAAGAAGCTGCTCCACGAGCGCCACCTGAGCACCACGGTGGGCGACGAGGGCGGCTTCGCGCCGCAGCTCGAGTCGAACGAGGCGGCGCTGCGGGTGATCGCCGAGGCGGTCGAGCGTGCGGGCTACAAGCTGGGCGACGAGGTGGTGCTCGGGCTCGACCCGGCCGCGACCGAGCTCTACCGCGACGGCAAGTACCACCTCTCCCGCGAGGGCCGTGAGCTCTCGGCCGAGGCGATGGTCGACTACTACGCCGCGCTCTGCGACCGATACCCGATCATCTCGATCGAGGACGGTCTCGCCGAGGACGATTGGAGCGGCTGGCGCCGCCTGACCGAGCAGCTCGGCCGGCGCGTCCAGCTCGTGGGGGACGATCTGTTCGTGACCAACGTCGAGCGGTTGCGGCGCGGCATCGACGAGGGCATCGCCAACTCGATCCTGGTCAAGGTCAATCAGATCGGTACGCTCAGCGAGGCGCTCGAAACGGTGCAACTCGCGCACCGCGCGGGCTACACCGCGGTGATCTCGCACCGCTCGGGCGAGACGGAGGACACGACGATCAGCCACATCGCCGTGGCGACCGGCGCCGGCCAGATCAAGACTGGCGCGCCGAGTCGAAGCGAGCGGGTGGCGAAGTACAATGAATTGCTCCGCATCGAGGAGCAGTTGGGGGACGCGGCCCGGTATCCTGGCCGGAGCGCGTTCCGGGTGGGTTAGCCGCCGGTCGGCAGGAACCCCGATCTGGCGACCGCTCGGGACGCCGGTCCCGAGCCACAGCGGATGGGCCACCGTGGGTGGATCCAGGGCAGGCAAAGGGAGGAGTATGCCAGTGGCTACGCGGGTTGGCATCAACGGGTTCGGGCGGATCGGCCGCCAGGTGCTCAAGGCGATCCTCGAGCGCCAGAGCCACGCCGTCGAAGTCGTCGGCATCAACGACCTGGTCGACACCAAGACCAACGCCCACCTCTTCAAGTACGACACCAACTACGGCACCTTCGACGGCACGGTCGAGGCGGCCGGCAACGCCATGGTCGTCAACGGCCGCGAAATCCGCGTCACCGCCGAGCGCGACCCGGCCAGGATTCCCTGGGGCGACATGGGCGTCGAACTCGTGGTCGAGTCGACCGGCTTCTTCACCGACGCCACCAAGGCCCGCGCCCACCTCGAGGGCGGCGCGAAGAAGGTCATCATCTCCGCCCCGGCCAAGAACGAGGACATCACCATCGTCCTGGGCGTGAACGGGGACCAGTACGACCCGGCCAAGCACACGATCATCTCCAACGCCTCCTGCACCACCAACGGCCTCGCCCCGGTCGCCAAGGTGCTCCACGACCGCTTCCGCATCCAGAAGGGGCTGCTCACCACCGTCCACGCCTATACCAACTCGCAGCGCCTGCTCGACGTCGCCAGCCCGGATGTGCGCGACGCCCGCGCCGCCGCGATGAACAT
>JBHOQZ010000648.1:0-1128 GCA_042408635.1 Chloroflexota bacterium | reverse complement strand
GTGCGGCCACCAGGTAGCGCACGTGCCCGGCGTGGAGGAGGTCGAAGACACCGTTGGTGAGGACGAGCCGTCGACCGAGTCGGGCGAGCCGCTCCCGCTCCGCCCGCGCGCGCTCTAGCGAGAGCAGCTTGGGCGCCAGAGGCTCGGGCAGTGCCGGCTGCTGCGTCGTCTCGCTCATGTCTGCTGCATTCCCCACCCCGGTCGAGCCCGGCTGCACCACTGGGAATCGGCGGAGGGCTCCCCGGCCTGGCGCTGCCATCCCCACCCCGGTCGAGGTCGGCTGCGCTGGCCTCGCCACGGGCGATTGTAGCCGATCCCGTCGGCGGTGGGCCGCTCGACTCGGCGGGGCATGCGCACCCCCACGATCGCACCGCGGTGCGCGGGGGCTCGACGCTTCCGCGACAGCAGCGAGCGCCGACGCGGTATAGTTCGCGGTAGCTGGAACGGTGTGACGTCGGGCGTGGAGGGGAGCGGGAGCATGAACATCGCGCAGAATCTCGAGCGCGCCGCGCGGCACTTCGCCGACCAGCCCGCCATCGTGTTCGAGGGGGAGACGCTCACCTACGCGCGGTTGCAGGCTGCCGTCGACCGCACCGCCCGTGGACTGGCCGGGCTGGGCGTCGCGGCGGGTGATCGGGTGGCGCTCCACCTGCCCAACATCCCCGCCTTCGCCGTGGCCTACTTCGCGGCCCAGAAGATCGGTGCGGTCGCCGTCTCGGTCAACACCATGCTCACGACCGAGGAGATCCACTACGTGCTGGCGGACAGCGGTGCGCACACCGTCTTCACCACCGCCGACCTACTGCCGGCCGTGCGACCGCTAATCGGGGTTGACGTCGAGCCGGGGCGCCTGATCGTCTGCGAGGGCGACGCCGCGGGTCACCTTGCGCTGGACAGGCTGGGCACCGACGGTCACTGGCCGGCCCGCGACCTCGACCCCACGGCGGCGGCGGCGATCCTCTACACCTCGGGCACGACCGGGCGGCAGAAGGGGGCGACGCTCTGCCACGGCAACGTCGTCTCGAACGCCTACGCGGCGCGCCACGCCATGCGCGTCGAGCCCAACGACCGGCTGCTGCTCTTCCTGCCGCTGTTTCACTGCTTCGGCCAGAACTTCATCCTCAACAC
>JBHOQZ010000641.1:0-4231 GCA_042408635.1 Chloroflexota bacterium | reverse complement strand
CGCTGGGCGAGGCCTACATCCAGACCGCGCGGGCGAAGGGCCTGCCCGAGCGCAGCGTGCTTGGTCGCCACGCCGCGCGCAACGCGCTCCTGCCGGTGGCGACTCTCTTCCTGCTCAACGCCGGTTTCGCCTTCGGCGGCGCAACTGTCACCGAGACTGTCTTCACCTACCCGGGTTTGGGCCAGCTGCTGTTCGAGGCGGTGCTGGCGCGCGACTACCCGCTGATCCAGGGCACATTCCTGGTGATCACGCTGGCAGTGCTGGCCGCGAACGCGCTGGCCGACCTCCTCTATCCCCTAATCGATCCGCGGGTCGGCCGTGGCTGAGCGCCCAGCGCGCCTCGGGCTGGCGCTGCTGGCCGCGGTTGCGCTAAGCGCCAGCCTAGCGCCCTGGCTCGCGCCCTACCCGCCGCGCACCGTGGCCGGCCGCCCGTTCGAGCCACCGAGCGCGGCTCACCCGCTCGGCACCAACGACATCGGCAACGATCTGCTGAGCGAGCTGCTCTGGGGCGGGCGCGTCTCGCTGGTAGTTGGCACGCTGGCTGCGCTCGCCGCGGTCGCGCTCGGGGGGCTCCTTGGGCTGGCGGCTGGCTACTTCGGCGGTCCCCTGGGCACGGTGGTGATGCGCCTGGCCGACGTGATGCTGGTACTACCGCTGCTGCCGCTGCTGATCCTGTTGGCAGCGTTCCTCGGTCCCCAGTTCTGGACGCTCGTGGCGGTGATCACGTTGGTGGGCTGGGCGCGGCCGTGCCGGCTGGCGCGCGCCGAGGCGCTGTCGCTGCGTGGCCGCCCTTACGTCGAGGCGGCGCGGGCGCTGGGTGCGAGCGATGCGCGGCTGCTCGGGCGGCACCTCTTGCCCGCGCTCTGGCCGCTGCTGGTCGCGCAGTTCGTGCTCACCGCCAGCTTTGCCATCCTCATGGAGGCGTCGCTGAGCTTCCTCGGGCTGGGTGATCCGGTCGCCCGGAGCTGGGGGACGATGCTCTACTACGCCCAGGCGAAGAGCGCCTTCCAGACCGGCGCCTGGCTCTGGTGGGTGCTGCCGCCTGGCCTGATGATCACGCTCACCGTCCTGGGGTTCGCCCTCGTCGGCCTGGCCATCGAGGCGCTCGCCAACCCAGCGGCCGCCGGCGCGCTCAGGGGCGTGCCTCGACCGCCAGTCGGCCGGACCGCGGCCGCCCCGGTGCCCCGGCGCGGTCACTGAGCCGGGGTGCGGCGGCCGCTCAGGTCGGGCTGGTGGCGGTGGATGTCGCGCCGGCCGGGGTCGGCTGGCGGCGCAGGTCCGCGATCCATTCGCCGAGCATGATGCAGGTCAGGTTGGTGTTGGCGCGCGGGATGGTCGGCATGATCGAGGCATCGGCCACGCTCAGCCCGGCCAGGCCGTGAACGTCGCCACGCGCATCGACGACCGCCAGCAGGTCGGCGGCGGGGCCCATGCGCGCGGTGCCCACAGGGTGGAAGAGCGTGTTCACCGTCTGGTTGATATAGCCCTGGAGCATGGGCGTCGAACTGAGCATGATCTCCTGAAGGATGGCGATCCGCTCCGTCAGCGCGGCCACCTGGGGCGAGCGCGCCACCCGCCAGGCGAGCCGCACCCCCTCGACCATGCGCCGCATGTCCTCAGGATCGCTCAGGTAGCCCAGTTCGATCCGCGGCGGCGCCTTCGGGTCGGCGTCGCGCAGCGTCACCCGGCCGCGAGAGCGCGGCCGCTGGAGCACCGCCAGCACCATGACACCGATCGGCGAGCCGACCATCGCCTGGATCGTCGGCAACTGCGTCAGGTCGGCCTGACCGATCATGTAGAGCTGCATGTCGTTGAGTTCGGCCGAGCCGGGCGCGGTGTAGCGCACCCCCATCTGGACCGTTGGGTGGGTCAGCTCGGCGACGCCCGGCTTCGGCACGGCCAGCACGCCCGAGTGCGGATGGTCGATCAGGTTGCGCCCGACGCCGGGCAGGTCGAGCACCGGCGCGATGCCGTGGGCCGCCACCTCCGCTGCCGGGCCGACGCCCGAGCGCAGCAGGATCGCGGGTGTGGCGATCGCGCCGGCCGAGAGGGTGACGCGAGCGGCGTAGGTGCGCTCGACTGCCCCCTTCCGCACAAACTCGACGCCCACGGCGCGCGTGCCCTCGAAGAGCACCCGGGCGACGTGGGCACCGGCCAGGATCGTCAGGTTGGGGCGGCCGCGCGCCGGCAGCAGGTAGGCGAGCGCGGTCGAGACGCGCACCCCGTCGCGCACGTTCATCGGCCAGGGCCCGACCCCCGTGGCCTCGGGGTCGTTGTGATCGCGTACGGGGGCGAAGCCGAGCGCCAGGCACGCCTCGCGGAAGGCGCGCTGAAGCGGTTTGAGCTCGTCGTCGCGCCAGCGCCTGACCGGGATCGGCCCCGCGTGCCCATGGAGCGGGTCGTCTGGGGGAGCGTCCTGATCGGCTTCCAGCCGCTTGAAGTAGGGGAGAACCTCGGCCCAGCTCCAGCCGGCGTTGCCGAGCGCCGCCCATTCGTCGTAGTCGGCCGGCACGCCGCGGATCGCTATGGCGGCGTTGACGGCCGAGGAGCCGCCGGTGACGCGGCCACGCGGGAAATGGATCTCTCGGCCAGGCACCGCCTCCGCCTGGTAGCCCCAGTCGTGGTCGACGATCGAGATCCACGAGCCGTCGAGCAGGTCGCGCGGCAGCGCCTCGAGCGACGGGTAGTCCGGGCCGGCCTCGAGCAGCAGCACACGCCGCTCTGGATCCTCGCTCAGCCGCGCCGCCAGCACCGCGCCAGTCGAGCCGGCGCCCACGATGATCTCGTCGTGCTCCGTTCGCATCCCGGACCCTCTCCGCCGCGCCGCCCCAGCCTCCGCGCACCGCTCAGCCCTGGCCGCGCGGGCGCCGGGCCCGGTCGTCCCCAGGCGAGGGCGGGCGCGCCAACCAGCGCCGCAGGATCGCCAGCGTGCCCAGCCCCAGCCCGCCGATCAGCGCGCCGAGCGCCAGGGGATCGCCGAGTTGTTGCGCGGCGGCGGCGCCGAGCAGCGCGCCGGCCGCCGTGACGCTGGTCAGGTGGACCAGCCAGCGCAATCCGGCGGTCGATCCGCCCCCTGTGCGCTTGCCTTGCATCTGTCCCGTCCGCTCCCACATCGCCAGTTGTCGACCGCGCCCCTATTGTAGCGCAGTCGCAGCCGGTCGAGCAGTCCCCGTCGTCCCGGCCGGGCGAACCGACCCGGCTGCTATACTCGTCGCGAGGCAAGGACCGCATGAGGAGGCAGGGATGGACAAGCGCGAGCGCGTGCGGGCGGCGCTGGCCGGCGAGCCGGTCGATCGCGTCCCGATCAGCTTCTGGCGACACTTCCCCGAGCGCGACCGAACCGCGGCCGGGCTGGCCGAAGTCACAGTCGAGTTCCAGCAAGCCTACGACCTCGACTTCATCAAGCTCATGCCCACCGGCATGTACCCGACCCAGGACTACGGCTGCCAGATCGAGATCGCGCCCGGTGAGGGTGGCACGACCCGCCTGGTCAGCAGCCCGATCTCCGGGCCTGAGGATTGGCGCCGGCTGGGGCGGCTCGACCCGGCGCAGGGTGTGCTGGGCCAACAGGTCGAGGCGGTTCGGTTGATCCGGCGGGCGCTGGGGTCCGAGGTGCCGATCCTGCAGACGCTCTTCTCCCCGCTCACGGTGGCGCAGAAGATGGCGCCCGACCGCCTGCTCGACCATTTGGCTGTCGATCCCGAGGCGGTCGAGGCGGCGCTCGGCGCGATCCGCGACTGGTCGATCGATTTCGCCCGCGCCTGCCTCGACGCCGGCTGCGACGGCTTCTTCTTCGCCACCCAGCTCGCCGCCCGCGCCGCCATGCCGGAGGCGACCTACGTCCGGTTCGGCGAAGCCTACGACCGGCCGATCCTCGAGGCGCTGGATCCGCGCGCCTGGTTCAACCTCGTCCACATCCACGGCCATGACACCTATTTCGACTTGCTGGTCGACTACCCGGTGCAGGCCGTGAACTGGCACGATCGCGAGACGCCGCCCACACTGGCTGAGGCGCTGCACCGCACCGATAAGTGCCTGGTAGCGGGGATCCACCGCGAAGGCGTCATCCGCCACGGCAGCCCGGCCGAGGCGGCGGCCGAGGTCCGCGACGCGCTCGCCCAGACCGACGGCCGCCGTCTGATCGTGGCGCCCGGCTGCGTCCTGCCCACCGGCACCCCGCCCGCGAATCTCCGCGCCGCCCGCGCTGCCGTTTTGAAGCGTCGGGAGAATC
>JBHOQZ010000640.1:0-1639 GCA_042408635.1 Chloroflexota bacterium | reverse complement strand
GCGCGGCGCAGCCGGTAGCCCAGCACCGCCTCACTCGGGCGGTCCTCGCTCGGGCGGAGGCTGAGCCAGCCCAGAAACTCGCCGCTCGCCTTCTCGATCGCCGCCCAGACGCCAAAGCCGGGCGGCTCGTAGGAGCCGAGGAACGCGGGCAAGATCTCGCGCTCGACCACGGCGCGCGGCGTGGGCACGCCCCCCGTGAGGAAGCGCATCACCGTCGGATCGCCGTCGAGCTCGCAAAGGGCATCGAGATCCGCCTCGGTGAAGCGGCGCAGCAGCAGCCGCTCCGTCTCCTGCCAGACATCCATCGCCTTTCACTCCGCACCGGGTGGCGTCCGGCGCCGCAAAGCCGCTCGATCGGCTCGCGAGGCCCGCATCGCCCCTCCTGGCGTAGTGTACCGCCGCCAGTGTGCGGTGTCGGCCGGGTGGGGCGCGCGTGGCAGCTTCCCGCCTGCGGGGGTGGTCGAGCCGGCTGCCAACGGCCGGCCCAGCCGAGGCTAGGGACCGGCGTGGCAGCGACCGACCTTCCGGGGGCGATAGAGTCCGGCCCTCCACCCCCGGTGGGTAGAGGGCCGGCCGACGCGCGGTTGGGGAAGCGGCTCAGGCGGCGCCGAGCGGTGGTACGAGGGTCGGCGCGAGGCGTCGCGTGAAGGCCACCAGGTCGGCGGCGAAACGGGTTGGCTGTTAGCGACACGAAGGCACGCACGAGTACCAGGCCGAGGGTGCGCGCCGGGTCGTCGAGCGCGAAGCGCCGCGCGACGACCGTGCCCGGCGAGTGGCCGACCAGCACGCCCGGTCGAGCCCGTGCGCGCCCATGAACGCAACGACATCGGTGGCGAAGTCGGCGGGCCGGTAGCCCTCGGCGGGACGGCCCGAGTCGCCGTGCCCGCGCAGCGAGAGGGCGAAGATGTGCAGCTCCGGCGGGAGGTGGGGGAGCACCGGCTCGAAGGAGCGCAGCGAGTCGGTGAGGCCGCGGAGGAGGATGACGGGCAGGCCCCCCGGGGCTGCCCTGCTCGACAGATGTCAACCTGACTCCGCCGGGCAGATCGACCACCTGGGCGGCGAAAGGCGGGGGCGCGGTGGACGGTTGCATCGCGTCGTCTCCCTGGGGCGCGTTCCTTACGCGCGGGACCGCGTGCTGAGTGCACGACCGCGGCTCGTGGTCGCCCGGGCCGCCCCGCGCTACAGGCGACGGGCTCGACGCGCACCATCGTCCCAACCGCCGTGCGGCAGCGCCGTAACAGCGCGTACGCCCCGGGGTTTCCAGGCGCGGCCGCCGGTCGACTCCGGGAGACGCAGCCAGCAGCCGGGGCGGGTGGCAGGGCCGCCTCGGCGGCCGGAGCAAGCGGAGACCGGTCGGCAATCAAGCTGGCTGGGGCGCTGGGCGCGCCGCCACGAAGCCCAGGTAGCCGGTGAGGAGCGTGCTGCCGAAATGGAGGAGCGTGTCGGGCGGGTTCAACGCGACCCCCTCGACAACCGGGGCGATGAAGCTGCCGACGGTGAGGACGGCGAAGACCACCGTCATGACGCGGTTCACGGTGGTGCAGTAGGCGGCCGAGAGCCCGCCAGCGACCAGGACGGCACCGAGGAGCAGGTGGGCGACGTTGTGGACCGTGTTGACCGCGAAGATGCCCAGCAACAG
>JBHOQZ010000636.1:0-7636 GCA_042408635.1 Chloroflexota bacterium | reverse complement strand
CGGCCACCAGGACCGCTGGGCCGAGCTGCTGCCGATCGTGGGCGGCCTCGCTCTGCTCTGCCTGGTGGGGGGCGCGCTGGTGCTGCGGGGCGCTGCGCTGCGCCCCGGCGCCGCGCTCTTCCTGCTGCTCTACCCCCTCGTACCGGCGGCGGCGCTCTACGCCATCACCGCCAACAACCCGAAGTTCGCCGAGCGCTATCTGATCGCGCTCGCGCCACCGGTGACGCTGCTGCTGGCGCGCGCCCTGGCCGAGCCGTTCGGCTGGAGACGTCGCCTCGGGCCGCTCCTGGGCGGCGTGCTGGGGGCCGCCGCGCTCGCCGCCTCGGCCTGGGCGACGCTGGCGGTCTATCACAATCCGCTGTACGCCAAGGACGACAACCGGGGCGCCGTCGCCTACATCGACGCGCACGCGGGGCCGCACGACGTCGCCTTGCTCCTGCTCGACACCTCCCCCACCTACGAGCTCTACAGCCGGGGTCGGGTGCCGCACGCCGGGCTCGACGGGGCGCAGGACCTCGACGTGGCGGTCGCGGACCTGAACCGGATCGCGGCCGGCCATGACCGCCTCTGGCTCCTGCTCTGGCACGAGCACTGGGCCGACCGCAACGGGCTGATCGCCGGGATTCTGCAAGATCAGGCGACCGAGCTGTCGGTCGAACAGCGGTTCAAGGGGCTGGGGCTGCGCCTCTTCGAGCTACCCGGCCGGCCGTTCTCCGTCGAGCCGCCGCACCGCCACAGCGCCGGCTTCGAGGGGCGGGTCGAGTTCCTGGGCTTCGGCACGCCCAATCCGGGCGCCGCGGCGGGCGATTTGCTCCGGCTCGGCCTCTACTGGCGCTCGCTCCGGCCGGTCGACGACGACCTGCTGGCCGTGCTCACCCTGCGCGACGCAGCCGGCCGCGCCTGGGGTACCGTGAATGCGCGCCCGAGCGGCTACTACCTGTCGACGACCGAGTGGGAGCCCGGCGCACAGTACCGCGGCGAGTTCGATCTGCGCGTCGAGCCCGGCGCGCCGCCGGGCGTCTACGCGCTCGAGCTTGGGCTGTTCGATGCGGCCGGGGGGGTGCAGGGGGTGGGGCGCGAATGGCGCATCCTCGGTCCCGACGGCGCGTCCCTGGGCACGCGGCTGACGCTGCCACTCGACTTCGTCGTCTTCCGCCCGGAGCCGCTACCCGAGCCGGAGGCGTTCCCGAGCGACGTCGTCCCGGCCGGGGCGCTGCCCCTGGCCGGCGGCGGCCGACTCGAAGCGGTCGGCGCCCATTGGGTCGACGGACGGGCCGTTCGCCAGGGCGACGCGCTCGCGCTCGCGGTCCACTGGCGTCGCTCGGGCGAGGCGCCGCCGGTCGAGCCGACACTGTCCGTGCAGGTGGAGCCGCTCGGGGTCGACGGGAGCCAGGGCGCGGCACCGCTTAGCTTGCTGACGACGCCGCCCGTGCCCGGCTACCCGGCCGCGGTCTGGCGCCCGGGCGACATCCTGACCGGGCAGTACCGTCTCGCCTTCCCACCGGATGTCGCGCCGGGCAGCTACCGCATGGTGGCGCGCGAGGTCGGGGCCGAGGGGGAGGTTGCCCTGGGCGAGGTGCGGATCGAGCCGCTGGCGCGGAGCTTCACGCCCTCGGCGGGCTACCCGGCGCCCGGTTGGGCCCGGCCGTTCGAGGCCACGTTCGGGGGAGCCGCCTCCCTGCTCGGCTTCGACCTGCGCGCCGGGCCGGCTGCCCGCCGGCTCGACCCGGACAGCGACGGGACGCTCGCCGCCTCCGCCGCGGACCCGCTCGATCTCGTGCTCTACTGGCGTGTGGACGCCCGGCTGACCCGGCGCTACAAGGTCTTCGCCCACCTGCTTGACCGCGAGGGGCACGTCGCGGCGCAGACCGACCTCGCGCCGATGGGGGGGGCCCGCCCGACCACGACCTGGCTGCCCGGCGAGTACATCGTCGACGGGCGCGCCATCCCCCTGCGCGACGTGCCGGTTGGGCGCTACACGCTCAGAATCGGCCTCTACGACGAGGAGACCGGCGAGCGGCTGCCGATCACCGCCGGCTCGGGCACCGGCCGCGATTATGTCGATCTGCCGGCGGTCGTGGACCTCAGCGGTCCACCGAGGTGATCGGCGGTTCTTCCGATCGGGGACGGCGGCCGCTGATGGGGCTTCAGGGATGCTGAGCCAGACGGAGCGGGGATCGCTCCTACCCCCACGCCTGGATGTCGGCAGCCCGCGGCTGCTGATCGAGCGGCCGCGCGAGCTGGCCCTCGCGGGCGCCGCGGTCGTTGCCGGCGCGCTGGCTGGCCTGGCGGCATCGGCGGTGTCGCCGCTCGTCATGGTGGGACTGCTGCTGGGGACCGGCTGGGCGGCGCTCGTGCTCAGGCAGCCGCTCATCGGCGTCCTCAGCGTCTTCGGCGTCTGCCTGCTGCTGCCGTTCGGCGTGGTGCCGCTGCCGGGCGCGTCCCTCCGGCCGACGCTGCTCGACGTCGCGCTCACGCTGACGCTGCTGGCGTGGGTGCTGGCGGTGGCGGCGCGCCAGGCATCTGGTGCGGTCGGCACGCCGCTCGACCTGCCCGTGCTCGGGCTGCTGCTGGCGCTGCTCGTCGCCTTCCTCGCCGGGCTCGGCCACGGCATCTCGGCAGAGGGCGGCCGCCTCTTCGCCAAGCTGCTTAACAGCCTCGTCTTCTTCTACAGCGTGACCCGGATCGTGCGCGACGAGCGGGACGTGCGCCAGGCCGCCGCGACGCTGGCTCTGGGCGGCGGCCTGGCGGCCGCGGTGGGGATCGCGCTCTACGCCGCGCCGCCCGAGGTCGCGGTGCGGTTGCTGTCGGCGCTGCGCCCGCTCGGCTACCCGAGCGGGGCCGGCGTGCTGCGCTACATCGCCGACACCAACGTGCTGCGCGCGATCGGGACGAACATCGACCCGAACGTGTTCGGCGCGACGCTGCTCATGACGGGCGTGCTGGCGGCGGCGGGGTCCGTGCAGTGCCGGCCGTACCTCGACCGGCGCCTGCTCGCCGGCGTTGCGCTGGTGACGCTCGTCTGCCTGTTGTTGACGCGTTCGCGCGGCTCGCTGGCCGGCGCGGTCGCGGGGCTGGGCTGCCTGGCGCTGCTCCGATATCGGCGCCTCGGCCTCGGGCTGGCGGCCGCCGGCGCCGTCTTCCTCCTCGACCTCGTGCCCGACAGCCTGAACCCCGTCGGCCACTTCCTGACCGGGCTGCGCGCTGGGGACCGGGCGACCCAAATGCGCCTGGGCGAGTACCGCGACGCCCTCAGCCTCATCGCGCAGTACCCGTGGGTCGGGGTCGGCTTCGGCAACGCGCCGGCGCTCGACCTCTACGTCGGCGTGTCGAGCGCCTATCTGCTGGCGGCCGAGCAGAGCGGCCTGGTCGGGCTGGCGGCGTTCCTGCTGGTGTTCGGCGTGCTATTCGTCTGGGCGTTGACCTCCGGGGTGTTGCGCAGCCGGCGGCCGACCGCCGAGATCGCGGTGGCGGCGCTGGCGGCGATCGTCGGCGCGCTGGTGGGCGCGCTGGCGGACCACCACTACTTCAACCAGCGCTTCCCCCACACCGTCGCCCTCCTCTGGGGGCTGGTCGGGCTGGCCGCGGCGGCGATCCGCCTGCACTCAGCCGAGGCGTGCGAGGAGCAGGCGGGTCGATGAGCGACGCAGCCGGTCTGATTCTGGGCGGCGATATGGGCTCTGCGCACGCGCGAGGAGCCGCTGAGTCGATGAGCGGCACCGCCCGCGCGCGGCCGCGACGGTCCGTCGGCCGGGGCCTCGGGGAGCCGGCGCACGTCGCGCTCGACCTGCGCCTAGCCGGCTACCAGCCGGCGGGGATCGCGCGCTACGCGACGGAGCTGCTGGCCGCGCTCGCGCGCACGGCGGACCCGGCCGCCTGGCGGTTCACGGCGCTCATCGCCCGGCGGGACGACCCGGCGCGCTACCCGCCGAACGTCGAGGTGCGCCGCTGCCTCACGCCACCGCACCATCGGCTCGAGGGGTGGACGCTGCCGGTCGAGCTGGCGCCGCTCGGCGTCGACCTGCTGCACAGCCCTGACTTCGTGCCGCCGTTTCGCCGGCGCTGCCGCGCGGTGGTCACGGTGCACGACCTCGCCTTCCTGCGCGACCCCGCCCTGATGACCGCCGAGAGCCGGCGCTACTACGGGCAGGTCAGGCGCGCCGTCCGCAGCGCCGGATTCACCATCGTGCCCTCGCGGGCGACGGCGCGCGACGCTGTGGCGTTGCTGGGGGCGGCGCGCGCGCGCCTTCGGGTGATCCCGGAGGCGGCGAGCGGAGCCTTCCGGCCCCACACGGAGGCGGAGCGCACGGCGGCGCGGCGCCGCTGGGCCGCGGGCCGCCGCTACGTGCTCGCCCTGGGCACCATCGAGCCGCGCAAGAACCTGAAGTCGCTCCTGCACGCCTGGGCGATGTTGGGCGAGGATGCCGAGGCGGCGCAGCCGCGCCTGCTGGTGGCCGGTGGGCGCGGCTGGCTGGCCGACGACCTGCCGGCGCTGGCCGAGCGCCTCGGCCTTGGCGACTCGGTGCGCTGGCTCGGGCGCGTGCCCGACGCCGACCTGCCCGCGCTCGTGGCAGGCGCTGAGTGCCTGGTGTACCCCTCGCTCTACGAAGGATTCGGCCTGCCGGTGCTGGAGGCGATGGCCTCCGGCACGCCGGTGGTGACCTCGAACGTGTCGTCGCTGCCGGAGATAGCGGGCGACGCCGCGCTCCTGGTCGATCCGCGCCCCGCCGACGAGCTGGCCGCCGCCTGCCGCCGGCTCCTGGGCGATCCCGCCCTGCGCGCCGACCTCGCCGAGCGGGGACTGCGGCGCGCCGCGGGCTTCACCTGGGAGCGCACCGCCGCCCTGACGCTCGCGGTCTACGCCGAGGCGCTGGGCCGTCCCCTGGAATCGGCCCCGGTCGACGCACCGGGTTCCCCGCGGTCAGGTGGGACAGGTGGGCAGGCCGTGCCGGCCGGCGAACCGCGGCCGGTCTCGTCCGGTGGCGACGCAGGTCGCAGCGCGCCTGCACCGGAGCGATGCGGGCTGGCCGAACCGGCCGGCACGGGCGCGGAGGCAGCGCCCGACGCCGCCGTTGCCGGTTCGCCGCGCGACCCGGGGTCGCGCGAACCCGCCGCACCCGGCGACGTGCACCGGCTCCGGCAAGGCGAAGCTCGGCCGGTCAGCGGGGGTGCGAACGGTTGAGGGTTCTCTTCGTTTGCCCGGGGCTTCCCTTTCCGCCGCGCAAGGGCGCGGCGCTACGGACCTGGGCGTTCCTGCGCCACCTCGCGCCGCGGCACGAGCTCTCGCTGATAGCGTTCGCACCGGGTGAGGTTCCGCCGGCCCTGCGATACGTCTGCCGGGAGGTCGTCACGGTGCCGCCACCGCCCCCGCGCGGGGTGGCGCGTCGGCTGGCGAGGCTGCTCATCTCGCCCGAGCCCGACCTGCGCCGCCGACTGCACTCCCTGCGCTTCGCGGCGGCGCTCGACGCGCTGTTGGCGACGCGCCGGTTCGATGCGGTAGTCTACGAAAGCCTGGAGATGGCGCCCTACCTCGGGCTGGCGCGCGGACGCGCCGGCACGGTGCTCGACGAATTGAATGCGGAGTATCTGCTCCAGGCACGCGCCTGGCGCACCGATCTGGCCGACACCCGCCGCTGGCACGCCGCCGCCTATTCGCTCGTGCAGGCGTGGAAGCTGCGAGGCTGGGAGGCGGCGATGTGTCGGCGGGCCGACCGGGTGGTCGCCGTCTCCGAGGCCGATGCGGCGGCGCTGCGTCGCCTGGCCGGCATCGAGCCGGCCGTCGTCACAAACGGCGTCGAGATCGCCGACTACGTGGCGGCGCGCGCGGCACGCTGGGGCGTCGGCACGACCGGACCGGTTTCCGGCGCGAACCCCGAGAGTTCGGCAGGCCCTCGGCTGGGAGCGGCTACCAACCGCGGGAGCGCTGCGGGCGGCCACGAAACCGGCAAGTTGAACGATGAGCCGCGCGATTTGCGTCAGGTGGGTGGAGCACATGGAGCGGACGCCGGGGGAGCAAACGCGCCTGTGCGCGCGGCCGCCAGGCGCGTGGCGGAACGCCCGAACGGGGAGGAGGACGGCACAGAGCGCCTGTTGTTCGTCGGCACGCTCGACTTCCGGCCGAACGTCGACGCCGTGACCTGGTTCGCGCGGGAGATCCTGCCCACGATCAGGGCGCGCCGGCCAACGGTGCGCTTCCAGATCGTCGGTGGCCCGCTGGCGCCCGCCGTGGCGGGGCTCGCGCGGGTGCCGAGCGTCGAACTGGTGGGCCCAGTCGAGGATGTGCGGCCCTACCTGGCCGCGGCGGCGCTCTATGTGGTGCCGATGCGGATCGGCGGTGGCGTGCGGCTGAAAGTGCTGGAGGCGGCGGCGGCGGGCGTGCCGCTGGTGACGACGCGGCTGGGCGCGGAGGGCGTCGAGCTGCCGCCGGGCAGCGTCGCGCTGGCCGACTCGGCGGCGGAGTTCGCCGGGGCGACCGTCGAGCTGCTCGAGCGGCCTGGGCTGGCGCGCGCCCGGGCCGAGCGGGCCTTGGCCGCGATCAACCCGCGCTACGACTGGGCCTCGATCGTGCCTGCGTTCGAGGCTGTGCTGGAGACACTGCCCGCGAGGCGCCAGCGTGCGGCTCCCTGATCTCACCTTCCCGCGGGTGAATGGCAAACGTCCGCACCCGAACGGCGCCCGACCGGGAGCGCTTCGGCTGGCGGGTGGCCTCCTGCCGGACCTGGCGGCGCTCGCGCTGCTCCTCGGGCTGCCCTGGCTGTACTTCTGGCGGCTGTTCGCGGGCGGGCCCGACGCCGCCACGTTCCCCGACGGCGATTTCACCGAGCTGCACCTGCCGCTGCGGCTGTTCGCCGCGCGGGAGCTGCTGGCCGGGCACCTGCCGGGCTGGAATCCGTTCGTCTTCGGCGGCACGCCGGCGCTGCCCGATCCGCAGTACGCGCTGCTCTACCCGATCCATTGGCTGCTACCCCGCGTCGCCGACCCGGCCGATCCGGTGGCGTTCGCGCGCGCGCTCGAAGCCGAGGCGCCGCTGCACCTGGCGCTCGCGGGCGCGTTCACCTACCTGCTCGGCCGGAGCCTGTTCGGACTGCGGCTACCAGCGCTCCTGGCCGCCGTCGCCTTCGCGTTCGGCGGCTTCGCCACCTCGTTTCCCGTCCCGCAGATGAACATCCTGGCGACGGCGGTCTGGCTGCCGCTCGTCCTCTGGCTGCTGCATCGGGGCGCGCTGAGCGGCAACCCCGCGCCCTACGCGCTGGCGGGCCTCGCCGCCGGCATCGCCACGCTCGCTGGTCACCCGCAGATGGCGCTCTACGTCGTCGGCACCTCGCTCCTCTGGGCGATCTGGACCGGCTGGCGCGCGCCGTCGCGGCTGGCCGCTGCCCTCGGCGTGCTCGTGTTCGCGGTGGTGGCAGCAGGGATCGCGGCGGCGCAGTGGCTGCCGACCTCGGCCTACCTCGACCAGACGGTGCGCGCCAACCTGGGCTACCGGTTCGCGGGCGGCGGCTTCCCCCCGCGTGAGCTGGCCGGGCTCCTGCTGTCGAACCTGCCGTTCGGCGCCGCCGCGCTCTACTCCGGCGCCGTCGTGCTCGCCTTCTCCGCGCTAGGCGCCGGCCTGCGCGTCGACCATGCCCGAGCGACG
>JBHOQZ010000630.1:0-4690 GCA_042408635.1 Chloroflexota bacterium | reverse complement strand
AGACCTCGTGCAGGATGATGTGCTCCTGGTGGAGCGGGCTCGTCTCCCGCTCGTAGAAGATGACGTCGGCGGTGGGCAGGGCCACCCACAGGCCGTAGCAGCCCCCGCCGCTGGCGACCGGCTGGAGCACGATCGTCCGTCGCCGCTGGCGGGCGAGTCGTGCGCAGAGGGCGCGCACGTCGAACGGCGCGGGGAGGCCGACTACGAGGGCAAGGACGTGCGGGGTAAGATCGTCGTGGCCGAGCTCTCCTACGCGCCGCCTCGCCCGGAGAAGACGCGCATCGCCACCGTCAACGGCGCAATCGCGCTCGTGCTCGTCAACTGGGGCGACGACGACAACTCCGCGATCCCGATGGGCACGGTCAAGGCGGTCTGGGGCAACCCGACCGTCGACAACGTCCACCTCATGCCCCGGCTGCCGGCGATCGGCATCCCGCGCGTCGACGGCGTCAAGGTGCGCGACCTCTGCCGGGCCGGCACGGTGCGCGCACGCGTGGTGGCCGACGCCGACCGGGAGTGGCAGGTGCTCCACCAGCCGCACGGCACCCTCGGCGCCGGCCGTCGGCCCACCACCGGTGGCCCCGTGCGCTGGCTGCTGCTGGGCGACCACATGGACTCGTGGGGCGGCGGGGCGACCGACAACACCTCGGGCAACGCGGTCACGCTCGAGCTGGCGCGCGTGCTGGCCGAGCGGCGCGAGGCGCTGCGGCGCGACATCCAGGTCGCCTTCTGGCAGGCCCACGAGAACGGCATCATGGAGGGCAGCACCTGGTTCGTCGACCACTACTGGGACGCCATCACCCGCGGCTGCGTCGGCTACCTGAATATCGACTCGCCGGGGATGAAGTATGCGACCGAGTACGAGGCGACGCTCTCGCCCGAGCTGTGGACCTGGCATACCGACGTGATGCAACGCGCGCTTGGCTATGCCACGAAGCCGCACCGCCTCCACAAGACCGGCGACCAGTCGTTCTTCGGCGTTGGCGTACCCGCCATCTCCGGGCGCAGCAGCTTCTCGAAGGAGCTCCTCGACCGCTGGCACGGCGCCATCCTCGGCCCCTGGTACCAGAGCGCCGACGACACCATGGACGTGGCCGACAGGAACGTGCTCGCCCAGGACCTGCGGATCTCGATGGCCTACATCTGGGAGCTGGCGACGCGCCCGGTGCTACCCTACGACTTCCGGCCCAACGCGCGGCTGCTGCGCGAGACGCTGACGGAGTACGCCGCCGCGGCCGGTCCCGGCGGCAAGCTCAACCTGGAGGAGCCGACGCGGCTGGCGGCGGAGCTCGAGGCCGAGGCGGAGCGGCTGCACGAACGGACGACCGCGCTTGCCGCCCGCTTCGAGGGTGCTGACGCCTCGGCCGACCTTGAAGCCGAGGCCGATCTGCTCAACGCCGGGTTGCAGACTCTCAGCCGGACGCTGACGCCCGTGCTCAGCAGCATCGTGGGCCGCTACGGCCAGGACACCTACGGCCTGAGCGACCTCAACCGCTGGATCCCGTCCCTGGCCAAAGCGGCGAAGTTGGCCGCCCACGACCCGCGGTCGGGCGACCACGCGCTCTGGTGGAGCAAGCTCATCCGCGAACGCAACCGGGTGACCGATGCGCTCGACACAGCGCTCGCCACGGCACGGGCGCTGCGCTGAGGCGGGAGTGGCACGTATGCCGCGCGTCCGCGCGACCGACCCCGTGAACCAGGAGGAGGTCGACGCCGCCCTCGACGGTGGGCTGCTCCGCTCGGTCGCCAACTGCCTGGCGGTCCTCGGCGCCTTCTCGGTCCAGCGGCCGAACTGGACGCTGAGCGAGCTGAGCCGGCACCTCGGGCTGGGCAAGAGCACAACGTTCCGCCTGCTGACGACGCTGGAGGCGCACGGCTTCGTGCGCCGCCACCCCGACACCGGGCGCTACGGGGTGGGTCTGCGCGTGTTCGAGATCGGCTGTGCCGCCGTGGGTCCCACCGGCCTGCGGCAGGCGACGCCGTTCCACCTCTCGCGGCTGGTCGAGCTGACCGGCGAAACGGCCTACTGCGCCGTGCTCGACGGGCGCCACGTCGTCCATGTCGAAGTGCACGTCACCGCCAACCCAATCCGGCTGCACGCGGCGATCGGGGACCGCTTCCCGGCGCATGCTGTCGCCTCGGGCAAGGTACTGCTCGCCCATGGGCCGCCCGCCGCGGTCGAGGCGTACATCGCCGACGGGCTGGCCGGCTTCACCGCCCGCACCATCATCGATCCCGATCGGCTCCGGGCGGAGCTGGCAGACGTCCGGGTGCGCGGCTTCGCGGTGAACCAGGGTGAGTTCCAGGACGAGGTGTGGGGGGCGGCGGCCCCGGTGCGCGACCACCGGGGTGTGGCGATCGCGGCCGTCGCGGTCGCCGGCCCCAACTTCCGCCTCAAGGAGGACCTCACCGAGCTCGGCGGCATCGTGCGCGCGGTCGCCGACACCTTCTCGCGCGAGCTCGGCGCTCCTACCGACTGACCGGGCGAGCGACGGGGCAGGCCGCGCGGTTAGGGCGAGCCGCGCGGGTCGGCGGCGTGGACGACCTCGCCCCTGCGCATGGTCAGGCGCACGCGCAAGTCGCGCAGGCGGTCCGGCGCGACGGCGGTCGGGTCGGCGTCGAGTGCCACGAGGTCGGCCTGGAAGCCCGGCGTGATCACCCCCTTGCGGTCGCCCCTGCGACCGGCCAGCGCCGCGTTTCGCGTGTAGAACGCGATGGCCTCCAGCGGCGTAGCGGCGCTGGCCGCGTTGGGGTGGTTGACGGCGCCGCCCGCAGCAGGTGCCGGAGCGCTCGGTCGTCGACGGCGTGGAAGGCGAGCTGCCAGCCGCGCTCGAGCAGGCGCGGGATGAAGGTCTCGAGCACGTCGTCGGGGACGAGCAGGTGGCTGTAGCCCAGCGGCTCGTCGGCGTAGGGTCGGTCCAGTGCCGCGCGCAGCACCCCCGGCGTGTAGGCGGCGCCGAGGACCCCGTCGACGAAGATGTCGCCCCCGACCCGCGTGACGCCGAGCGCCGCCATCCGCTCGAGGTCGCGCACCAGCTCTTCCACCTGTGGGTCGAACAGCAACCGGGTCCACGTCTTGACGCAGTCTTCGGCTACCACCGTTAGCGACGGTACTGCTACGGCCACGCCTCGTCGCACAGCTCTGCTGCCGTCGTCGAGCCGACACCAATGCGCGGGGGTGCCCCTGCGAGGGTAGTGAGATCGTGGGGTTATGCTCTGGGGCATGACCGACTACCGCAGCCAGATGCGCGCCGATCGGAGCTGCGGCTTGCTGCTCCGCTGCTTCGAAGGTCTGACCCGGCGCCGTCCCACTGCCTTGAGGTTCTTTCACGATATTTGAGACGTCACACTGATTCGGAGGGACGCTCCACGAGGTTGTGGACCACGTGCAAGGACGTCGACCGCTCGATCGACGCCATCAGGGTGACGATGGAGCGGTGCGGACGGTTGCCTCCTTACATCGTGGCTGCATACTCTCGCACCGTGGAGAGCATGCTCGGCTACCGTGGGGTGGTTCTGCGGTGCTGCAAGCGGCTGGCGCTGGGGTGCCCCGAGGCGCTGCGGTACTTCAATGACCTCGCGCCCTCCGGGCACCCGACGGCCGGCGGCGTCAAACTGACCGCCACCGTCACTGCGGTACTTCAATGACCTCGCGCCCTCCGGGCACCTACCCCCACAACCGGGCCAGTCAGCTCTGGGCGGCGGGGACCGGGTCGTTACCGGACGATGCCTTTCGCCTTGAGCCAGGCAGAGGCGACGTCGCGCGGCTCCTTGCGGTCGACGACGACCTGCTTGTTCAGGTCGATCAGCTCCGCCGTCGTGAGCCTGGCGCTGACGGCGTTGAGTTGGGCGCGCAGGTCGGCCGGCGACCCTGCCACGAGCTGGTCGCGCACGACCGGCGCCACGTTGTCCGAGAGCTGGAGGTGCTTGTCGTCCTCCAGCAGGACGAAGCCGCGCGCCGCGATCAGCGGGTCGCTTGTGAAGAGCAGGGCGACGTCGATCTGGTTGCCCTCGAGCGCCGCCACCGTCAGCGGCCCGCCCGCGTCGAGCGGCCGGAAGTCCTTGAAGGTGATGCCGTAGGTGTCGCGCAGGCCAGGCGCGCAGAACGGGCGTTGCGGACACTCGGGCGGTCCCCCGAGCACCAGTTCCCCGGCCACCGGCGCCAGGTCGCTCAACTTCGTCAGCCGATAGCGGTCGGCCGTCGCCTTGGTCACGACGAACCCGTTTTCGTCGACGGCCGGCGCGTAGTCCATCAGGGTGATGCCGCGCGGCCGGAGCATCTCCTGGAGGCTCCGGGCGGTCACGGCCGGATCGCTGCTGCCGAGCGATTGGCCGCGGGTCACGAACGCCAGCGCGGTCGCCAGGTACTCCGGGTACAGGTCGATCTGCCCGGACTCGAGCGCCGGATAGACGATCTCGCGGTTGCCCAGGTTCAGCCGCCGCTCGATGCGGTAGCCGTCCGCCTCCAGCGCCTGGCCGTACAGCTCCGCCAGCAGCGTCGACTCGCTGAAGTTCATCGAGGCGATGCGGATGGTGGGCTTCGTGCCGGTGAACGCCGAGCCGGGCACCACGGCCGGCCCCGCCGCCGGACTCGGACTGGCCCCCATGCCGGGGCTGGCCACGCTCGCGGGACTGGCTGCCGGCGACGCCGCTGGGCTGGGGCTGGCCGCCGGGCTCGCACTCGTGGCCG
>JBHOQZ010000627.1:0-1177 GCA_042408635.1 Chloroflexota bacterium | reverse complement strand
TCGCCAGCCGTCTCGGAGTCGTAGGGGAGGAGCTGGAGCGCGGTGATGAGGCTGTCGCGGCCGAACAGCGCGGCGTACCACGGCACGCCCGCCGCGATGTAGTCCCCGCGCGGGCTGCGCGAGCGTAGCATGTGCAGGTCGGCGAAGGCGCGCCGGACGACTGCGTTCGCCGCCGCATCGCCGAGCTCGACGACCGTGTGGCGCGCTTCCCACTCGCGCAGCTCAGCCCGGCGGGCACGCTCGAGCGCGTCGACGTCCACCGGGCCGGGCGCCAGATCGTCGCATGCACCCTCGCTCGCCCTGACCGCGATCTGGATTGAGAGCCGCAGCACCCCGCGCCCGCCGAGCGTCACGCTGTATTCGGCGCCCTCGGGCGTGAGCGAGTTCGGCGGTGGATCGAAGCGCACGCAGGTGGTGCGTATGTGGCCGTCCTCCGCCACGTGCTCGAAGGTGAGCCGCGCGCCGTCCAGCGCCGGCTGGACGCGCCACTCCGGCGCGCGCGACAGAAACCCCCGCACGTCGAAGATGTCGGCGAAGTCGGCCGCGAGCAGGACGCGTAACCGCAGCGTGACCGGCTCGCGGCCGTAGTTGATGATCTCGATCTGCTCGGCCAGCACCGACTCGCGCGAGTCCTCCCCGGCCCTGTCGTCGCCCACGCCCGAGCCGACACCGTCGGCGAAGCATCGGTGGCGCTCGATCATCAGCGTCTCGCGCGGGATGATCGGCCGACCCTGCGGATCCACCACCTCAGGGTTGGTGAGCTGCTGGATCGAGCTGAAGCCGGCAGCCGCGTTCGAGGTGAGGACGACCGGCACCACCTCCTCGAAGGCGAGCGCGTAGACGCTTAGGTGGCGCATGTCCTCGAAATAGAGGCCCAGACCGTCCGGGTTGCCGGGTGGGACATTGCCATTCTGGTCGGTCAGCAGGAAGGCATTCCCCGCCTTGATGACCAGGGTATCCCGGATGTCGTGCGCGAGCCGCTCGGCGCGAACCAGCGCCATCGGCGGGAGCCGGGCGGGCCGGCGGCGCTCAACCGCGGGTGCGGGCTCGCTCATCGCCGCCTTCACCACCGATTCGGCGCAGGTGCAGCGCCGGACGCGGCCCGTCGCGCCGCACGGGGCCGGGGACCGCCCCGACGAGGCCCGCAGTCGCCGGGCGCGGCGCAGCGCCGTGGCCG
>JBHOQZ010000619.1:0-8340 GCA_042408635.1 Chloroflexota bacterium | reverse complement strand
GGGCCAGCCGCCGACCGCCGCCCCCCAGCAGCCCGTCGCTCCCCCACCGCCCACCGCCCAGCCGTCCGTCGCGGCTGCCCCCCAGCAGTCCGCCACCGCCCGGCCGGTCGTCTTCGTCGAGGGGACGGACGTGACCCAGTTCGACCCGACCCAGGTCACCGATACGCCGACCTGGTCGGTACTGGCCCTGCTCTACGATAGCCTGGTTACCTGGGACAAGGACCTTAAGATCCTGCCGGGCCTCGCGACGAAGTGGACCACCAGCGACGACAAGCGGACCTGGACGTTCGAGCTGCGCGACGGGGTGAAGTTCCACGACGGCTCGCCCCTCACGTCGGAGTCGGTGAAGTTCAGCCTCGAGCGCGTCCTCGACCCGGCCACCGCCTCCGCCTACCGGGCGATCTTCGCCAACATCCTCGACACCGTCGAGACACCCGACGCCAGGACGGTGCGGATCACGACCAAGGAGCCCTACCCGGACCTGCTGGTGACCCTGGCGCCGGCGACTTCCGGGATCCTCGACCCGGCGACCGTCCAGAAGTTCGGCAAGGAGTACGGGCAGAATCCGAACGGCACCGGGCCCTTCATGCTCAAGGAGTGGGTGAGCAACGAGCGGCTCGTCCTGGTGCCGAACCCCAACTACTGGGGCGCGAAGGCGCGAATCTCGCAGCTCACCTACCGCCCGATCCCCGATGGCGCGGCCCGCGCAGCGGTGCTCAAGACCGGCGAGGCGGACATCGTCGTGAAGATCCCGCCGGAGGAGATCCGCGGTCTCGAGAGCGACCCGAACGTGAACGTGCTCAGGCTCGACAGCATGTACCAGGTCTCGTGGGAGCTGAACGTCGAGAAGACCAGCCCGCCCCTGAACGACAAGCGCTTCCGCCAGGCGCTCAACTACGCCGTCGACATGGCCGCGATCACCAAGAAGATCATGCAGGACCTGGCGGTTCCGATCGTCTCGCCGTTCACGCCCAAGGTCGACTACCGCGTCGAGCTGAAACCGTACGAGTACAACCCGGACCGGGCCAGGGAGCTGATCGGCCAGGCCGGTGGGGCCGGCGCGAAGATCGTCGTCTGGTCGCCGCAGGGCCGCTACCTCAAGGACAAGGAAGCCTCCGAGGCGGTGGTCAACTACCTGAACGACGTCGGGCTGAGCGCCGAGCTGCGCATCTGGGAGTGGGCGCCGTACACCCGGGCCGTGCGCGAGGATCCGGAGCGGCAGGTGATGATGCTCGGTCGCGCCACGCCGGGCGCCGACTTCTTCACGACGCGCCTCTTCACCAAGGCCGCCATCGGCCAGTACAACTCGACCGGCTTCTACACACCGCGGATCGAGGAGCTGGCCGCCAGGGCCCGCAGCACGTTCGACGACGCGCAACGGGCTGCCATGTACAGGGAGATCCAGGAGATCGTGTGGGACGAGGCGCCCTGGCTGTTCGGCTACAACCAGAAGGCGATCGTCGGCGCCCGCAAGAACGTGCAGGGCTTCGCGATGCTCCCCCAGGAGGCGTTTCTGCTGGCCGGGACGGTCAAGACCTGAAGCTGGCCTTGGCGCGCTCGACCGGACTCCGTCGGCAAGGGCGGTGACGTCGCCGCCGGGCACCCGCTCCAGCGACCGGCAAGTCGCGCCGTCGCCTGCCGCCTGCTTGCCCGCGCGGTGCGCGGCGCCCTGCTATACTCAGGCGCGCGAAGCTGCAAGGGTGGGGGGAGCGCATGGCGAAGGTGCTGGTGGCGACGGGCCTCGACACGGCGGAGCGGCGGGCGCTGATGCAGCCGCTGCTGGACGACGGACACGAGTTGATCGCCCGGTCGCTGCGGTTCACGACGCCGGAAGACGAGTTGATCGAGGCGCTGCAGGGCGTCGCGGCCACCATCGCCGGTCTCGAGCGGTACACGGCGCGCGTGCTGGCGAATGCGCCCGATCTCAAGGTGATCGCGCGCACCGGCGTGGGCTACGACACGATCGACATCGCGGCGGCCACGCGCCACGGCGTGCGCGTGGCGACCACGCCCGGCGCCAACCACGACGCGGTGGCCGAGTGCGCGCTCGGGCTTATGCTGATGGTCGGGCGCGGCCTGAGCCGGGGCGAGCGGCTCTTGCGCGACGGCGGCTGGGGCCTGCGGCCGCTCGGGGTCGAGCTCACGCGCAAGACGGTGGCGATCGTCGGCTGCGGGTTGATCGGCAAGACGCTCGCCCGCCGCCTGCGCGGCTTCGAGTGCCGCCTGCTCGGCGTGGACGTGGTGCGCGATGAGGCGTTCGCGGCCGAGTGTGACCTGCGCTATGTGTCGATCGAGGAGGCGCTCGGTGAGGCGGATTTCGTCAGCCTCAACGCCCCCTCGACGCCCGCGACGCGCCACCTGATCAACGCCCGGACGCTCGCGCTCATGAAGCCGACGGCGTTCCTGGTGAACACCGCGCGCGGTCCGCTCATCGACGAGGCCGCGCTGGTCGAGGCGCTCAACGCCGGCCGGATCGCGGGCGCCGCGCTCGATGTCTTCGAGACGGAGCCGCTGCCGGCCGACAGCCCGCTGCGGCTCGTCGAGCCCGGGCGGCTGGTGATGACGCCGCATGTGGCGGGGGTGAGCCAGGAGGCGGCCCGGGCGATGACCGAGCTCGCGGTCGAGAACGTGCGGCGCGTCCTGCGCGGCGAGGCGCCGGTCCACTGCGTCAACCGCGAGGTGCTAGCCGGCAGCGCCTAGCCGGGCGGGCGCCGACGATCGACCGCGGCCGCAGCTCGCTCGCCCGCGCGGTTCGACCTGGTCGGGTTCGTCGATCGAGCAAGCGCCGGGAATCGACCGCGGCCACAGCGGGTGGGTTACCCCCGCTGTGGCCGCGGTCCATGTCGGCGGTCGAGTGGCTCAGTACGGCCACCAGCGGCGCCAGTAGACCGGCACCGGCTGGGCCACCGGGACGCCGTAGTAGAGGCCCGGCGTCGGGGTGTAGTACACGACTGGCGGACCGGCATAGCGCCAGGCCGGCTGGACGGTGTCGCCACCGAGGGCGATGTTGGCACGGCTGGGGTTGTCGCCCGCGTCGTAACCCTGGACCTCAGCGGTCTCGGGCGTAGCGTTGAGCCGCGCCACCATCGCGTCGAGCGCCGCCTGCTCGTGCGGATCCAGCGAATTGCGGAACTGCTGCAGCTTGCTGAAGAACTGCTCCGCCTGCTGGTCGGTCAACGGCGCGATCTGCTGGGTCTGCTGGGTCATCCCTGCCTCCTTACTCCACGTCCACACACGGTCTTGCCGCCGCACCGGCCTGCGATGCGATCACCGCGCACCGGGAGTCTAGCACACACGTGCCGGGCGGGGCTGTCGCACGGGCGACACTGCGCGGCGCGGCGAGGTTCCGCCACGTCTACATGCGCGCGAGGCGCACCACCATGGCGAGCGCGACCGCGTAACCCGCCGCCACGATCAGGTAGAGCGCGTCGCCGCTACTCCAGTAGGCGTAGCCGAGGAACGCCAGTCCGAGCACCGCCGCCAGCAGTGACCAGCGCCAATTGCCCAGCAGCGGTCCGTCAGGCCCCCGGCCCCTCATAGCCCGTGGACGCGGCGCACGTCTGCGATCACCCGCTCGACCGCGCCCGGCTCATCGCCTGCACCCTGCTCGGGGCTGATCGATGGAGGGGCACCGCCCGCCAGCACCTCGATTGAGCGGCGCACGCTCGCGCCGAGGGCGGGTGGGTCGTAGCCGCCCTCGAGCAGGAACAGCAGCCGGCCGGGGCAATGGGCGCCGGCGATGGCCACGAGCTCGGCGGTAAGCAGCGCGAACCCCTCGGTCGACACCTCCATCTGGGCGAGTGGGTCGGCCGCGTGCGCGTCGTAGCCGGCCGAGACGATGAGCAATTCAGGCCGGAGGCGCTCGGCGATCGGCCGCAGCACCCGTTCGAAGACGAGCGCATAGCCAGTGTCGCCTACGCCCGGCGGCAGCGGCACATTCACGGTCGCACCCCGGCCGGTACCCGCGCCGATCTCGTCGACCAGGCCGGTGCCGGGATAGAGCGGCACCTGATGGATCGAGAAATAGACCGCGCGACCCTCCTCCCAGAGCAGGTCCTGCGTGCCGTTGCCGTGGTGGACGTCGAAGTCGACCAGGAGCACGCGCGCGAGCCCGTGGTGGTCGAGCGCGTGGCGCGCCGCCAGCGCGGCGTTGTTGAATAGGCAGAACCCCATCCCCTCGTCGGCGGTGGCGTGGTGGCCGGGCGGGCGCACCAGCCCAAACACCGGTCCGGCCCCGCCGACCGTCAGGTCGACGCCGTCGAGCGCCGCGCCGACCGCCAGCAGCGCCGCGGCGAAGGAATCGCGCGACACGCCCGTGCTCCGGCCGATTGGGCCGCCGCCCGCCTCGGTGGTGCGGCGAACCCGCTCGATGTGGGCCGGCGCGTGCAGCACCGCGACCTGCTCGACGGTGGCCGGGCGGGGACGTTGCCAGCGCACGCCCGGCAGCGACGCTCCCTCCCCGCCCAGCGCCGCGAGGATCGCCAGCAGCCGCGCCGGCCGCGCATACTCCCCGCGCTCGGTGTTGATGTGGCGCAGGAACAGCGGGTCGTAGAGCAGCGTCACGCGTCGCTCTGTCATCGGCCACCACCCCCACGGTTTCCAGCCGCCACAATAGCGGGCCACTGCGCGTCCGGCAACTGCTGTCGGGCGGCCGGGCACGGACGGTTCAGCCCAACGACGGTTGCGGGTCGCGCCCAAAGGCCGCGTCGTCGACCACCCCTGCCCGCGGCCGGTCGGGCGTCGCTGTTCGTCAGTCGTGTGTCGCGCCGTCCGGGGTCGCGATGCGGCCGTTCCTGGCTGCAGGCCCTCCGCGCCGGGCCTCCCGAGCGGATCGAGAGGCTGGCGCAGTGCTGGCACACCACTTGCCTAAAGGCCAGTACAGCCGGTTGCAGGCCCGGTGGTGCGCCAGGAGCCCGCCCGGTTTCGCCAGAGGGAGGAACGTGACTATGAACGAGAAGACCGAACGAATGCGCGGCAAGGCCGAGCAGATCGTGGGTGGCGTCAAGCGCGGCGTGGGCGATGCCGTCGACGACCCCGATCTGGAGGCCGAGGGCGCCGCTGAGCAGACGCGCGGCAAGGTGCGCGAGACCGGCGCCAAGGTGGTCGGTGCGGTGAAGGGCGCGGCGGACGAGGTCGCGGGCGCGGTGAAGGGCGCCTTCGGCGACGCCGCGGACGACCCCGCGCTCGAAGCCGAGGGCAACGCCCAGCGCCTCAAGGGCCAGGTGCAGCGCAAAGCCAACCGCTAGGCCATTCGCCCCTTCGACCCGAGCCGTCCGCCGCGCGCAGCGTTCCCAACGCTGCGCGCGGCGCTTTCTTCGCCCTCAATCGCTCTCCCGCACCCCGGATGGCACGCCTCGTGCGCCGAGCCCCGATTCCGGCAGGGTAGACCGGACGGGGTGACACCCGCGTTCGCACTACTGTAGACCGAGCGGGGCCCTGCCCAACAGGGCGCAGCGATGGGAGGGAAGGCTGGTGGGGCAGTCGATGACCGGGGAGGGAGCGAGCCCGCACGCCGGACGGGGCACGCCGCAATCTGACGGCAGCGGTGACAGGGTGACCGTGGGTCCCCTGGAACGCTGGGCGTCCCTGGCGGGCGGCGGGTTGCTGACGCTGGACGGGCTCTCGCGCTTCTCGCCGGGCGAGCTGGCGCTCTCGGCGCTCGGGGCGGGGTTGCTCCTGCGCGACGCGACCGCCCGCTGCGTGATGGACGAGGCGTTGAGGCTCAGCACGGCCGGCCGCGGCACCCTCGCGCTGCCACGGGCCGGCGGCGACGTCCTCATCGAGCGCAGCGTGATGGTGAACCGGCCGCCGCAGTGGGACTACGCGCACTGCCGCCGCTTCGAGAACCTGCCGCGCTTCATGCCCCACCCCGAGGCGGTCCGCGTCCTCAACGACCGGCGTCCTACTGGGTCGCGCGCGGACCGGCCGGCAGCCCGGTCGAGTGGAACGCCGAGATCACGCGCGACGTACTGGGCGAGCTGATCGCCTGGCGGTTGCTGCCCGGGGCCGTGATCGAGATCGCGGGCAGGGTGCGATTCGTGCCGGCACCGGGCGGTCGGGGCACCGAGGTGCATGTGACGAAGGAGTACCGCGTGCCGGGCGGCAATCTGGGGGTGGACATCGCCACGCTATTCGGGGAGGAGCCGGACTGGCAGGCGGCGGCCGATCTGCGCCGCTTCAAGCAGATCCTCGAATCCGGTGAGATCCCCACGACCGAGGGTCAGCCCTTGGGGCGCGCCGCCTGAGAAGATCGAGCAGGCGACGCCGCAGCTCCTCCAGCGGGCGATGAGCCAGTCGGGCATGGGGCAGCAGCGCGCCCGCTAGGGCACGCCGCGCGAGCAGACGTGAAGGGGGCCGGTTGCCCATGGGCAACCGGCCCCCTTCACATGTCCAAGCGCTGGCGAGGCGTCAGCGCACCGCCGAGGGCAGCCACTCCTTGAACCGGGTGGTGAATTCGGACCAGGAAATGCCGAGCGCCGACTGAACCGACCCCTCCCAGTCGCGCGACTTGTCGTAGCCCTTCGCGAGGTTCCAGAACGCGTCGATGCCGTAGGTCTCGATCAGGTACTTCGTCGCCAGCGCCGACACACCGTAGGCTAGGCTGATGTCCGCGGGCGAGTACCCCTTCTCGGTGCCGTAGAAGATCGTCTCGTGCGCCCAGTCCGGGGTGAGGTCGCGGCCGCGGGCCAGCGCGCGCGCCACCTCACCGCGGCGGTAGCTGAGCGAAACGTGCTCGGCCAGCCCCTCGGACATCCACTTAGGGATGCGCGCGAGCGAGACGATCGCGTTGTTCACGACGTGGGTGTACTCGTGGGTGATAGTCGGGTACATCTCCTCCAGCGGCCCGGCGTCGATGTCGTAGAAGCCGGCGCCGTAGGACTCGATCGAGTGCATGTTGATCGACTTGCCCTCGACGCTCGCGCTGGCGAGCGTGTAGGGGTTGCGCAGCGCCGGGTTGATCCGGTACGACGGCGTCAGGTAGACGAACGTCTTGTCCGGGTTCTCGTAGTTGAGGACCGAGGCAACGCGGTCGTAGGCCCGCTCGAGCGTCGTCACCATCTGCTCGATGATGTCCTGGTCCCACTCGTAGTAGCGGAAGCGGAAGTGCGGGCTGTCCGCGACGATGCGCTTGCCCAGCTCCGCCTCTGTCGGCTCGCTCACGAGCCACTTCCCGTCGACGTTGCGGAAGACCCAGACGGCCTCGGCGCGGTCGCCCAGCCGAACCCACGCCTTGTAAAGCCCGGCCGGCATCTCCTTGACGTGGTCGACGCGAAGGTCGACGTAGCCGCGCAGAGCGCCGTCCTTGAACTGCTGCACCTGGACGCCCTTCAGCGCCAGAGCGTCCTTGCCCGGGTCGATCGTGGCCTCGAACGCCGCCTGGTCGCGGTTGGCGATGGCACGCGACCGGGCATCGAGCGTCTCCTGGATCCCGGCTATGACATCGGCGTTGCTCCGGGCCACCGCCACGGCTCCGGGCGCGCCCACGGGCCCGAGCGCCGCCGCTGCCGGCAGAACCGGCAGCCCACCAACCGCCACCACGAGCGCCAGCAGACCGCTCGCCAGCGCCTTCGCCCTCAACATCCCCAATCTCCCAGCTCGATGACTTCCATCAATGTTAACGCAGGCGGCGTTCGGAAAGTTCAGCCCCGCGCCTCGGACCCATCGGCCGAGCCCGCGACCTCGTCGAGCAGATCCTCCCATCCCGTGGCGTCGAGCACCCGCTCGGAGAGCACCTCCCGCCGTTCAAGGTCGTCCACGGCGTCCAGCGCCGACACCGCCCACTCGGGCGGCGGGCCGAAGCGGCGCCGGCCGAGCCGCTGCACGATCTCGCGCGCCGCCTCGACGGCGCCCGCCTCGTGCCCGGCATCCCAGCCCTCTCGCAGAATTCGCTGGTATGTCGTCGATTCGCGCAGCATCTCGATCCCTCCCAGGAGCCGCTCGACGAGCGCCTCGGGATAGCGCAGACCCATCAGGATGAAGGTCGCCGCCCAGAGCTGCGCCGCCTGGTCACGCGTCGCCTCGCGCCGCAGCCGCTCGTCCATGCGCCGGATCACGCCCCGCAGAGCGTCCCGCCGCAGCCGCGCGATCGGCGCCAGCGGGAGCGTCGCGAGTGGCCCGCCGAGCACGGTCTCCACCGGCACCCGCCAGGCGCGTACGACCTGGTAGCCGAAGCGCAGGTAGACCGGCCCGCCGGACAGTCGCAAGGCTGCCCGTCCAGAGCGCGCCCGTCCGCCGCTGGGCGCAGCGGCAGGACCGCGCTGCGCACCGGCAGGCCGAGGCGGTGGTTCAGGAGTACGTTATACCGCAGCAGCCGCGACGGCAAGGTCGGGTCGTGGCCTG
>JBHOQZ010000605.1:0-1542 GCA_042408635.1 Chloroflexota bacterium | reverse complement strand
GCTACCAGCTCGCCGATCAGGGCCTTCTCGCGCAGCGCCTGCTCCCGCGCCTCCTCGACCTCCCGGTGGGCGGTGAACGCACCCGGCACCAGCACGGCCAGTGCCGCCACCACGCCCAGCAGCATCACCAGCTTCAACCGGATCGACCGCCGCAACCGCCGCCCCCTCCATGCCGCTTCGCCGTTCCCGGTCGGCCGACCGCACCGCACCGGGCTGCGCGTGGGTCGGCTCACGGTGTTGGCGCGTGGAGTAGTATACCGCGAGTGCAGCCACCACCCCGAGGAGGTGCCCGGTGCCCGAGCTCACAGCCGAGCTGATCGTCGACCGCATTGCGCCCCAGCAGCCTCAGGTGACGGCCGACGGTCGGCTGGTTGCCTGGGCCGCCGTCCCCGCCTCCCGGCGCGAGGAGCACGCGCTCTCGGCGGTCTGGTGCGCCGAGTGCGGCCGAGCCGGCTCGGTGCGGCAGCTCACTGCCGGCCTGGCCGAGGACCGCGCCCCCCGCTGGTCGCCCGACGGCTGCTGGCTCTACTTCCTCTCGGACCGGGCCGAGCGCGGCGTCGCGCACCTCTACCGCATCCGCCCCGGGGGTGGCGAGGCCGAGCCGCTCACGACCGGGCGGGCAGCCGTCTGCGACTTCACGCCCCTGCCCGACGGCCGGCGGATCGCCTTCACACAGGCCGACGATACGTGCGACGAGGACGAGCGGCGCACGCGCGAGCGCGACGACGCGCAGGTCTGGGGCGAGCGGTGGCCGCGGCGGCGGCTGCGCCTGCTCGACGTCGAGACCGGCCAGGTCGAGACCGTGGCGCTGGGCGAGCGCCACGTCGCCGGGCTCACCGCCTCGCACGACGGAGCCTGGCTCGCGGTCGCGCTCTGGCCCACCCCCGAGATCAACAACGCCTGGCACGGCTCCGACCTGGCGCTGGTCCCCGCGGGCGGCGATCCCGGCGCCATCCGCGAGCTCGGCCGCTGGACCTGTCAGCCCGAGTCGCTGCGCTTCGCACCCGACGACCGCGCGCTCCTGTATATCGGGCCCGAAGCGGGCAGGCGCCCGTCCTCGAACGCGCTCTGGCGGCTGCCCCTCGACGGCGCACCGGCCCGCTGCCTCACCACCGGCCTGCCCGCCTGCGTCCAGAGCTTCGCGGTCGCGCCGGGAGCCGGCGTGGTGCTCGCGCTCATCGCCGAGGGCGTCACCTCCTCGGTTCGCCGCCTCGCCCCCGATGCTCCGGCGCCCGACCACGGCGAGACGCGCTACCGACCCGCGCCGCGCGGTGTGATCGACGCCCTGGCCGTCTCGGACGACGGCCGCACCCTGGCGCTGGTGCAGAGCGCGCCGGACCGGCCGGCTGAGATCTGGACCCGCACCGCCGACGGCGAGCCCCGGCGCCTCTCCGACCACGGGCGCCCGTTCGAGGGGATCGTCTGGGGGCGGCAGGAGGTGGTCGAGTGGCAGGCCCCTGACGGCTGGACGATCGATGGGTTGCTCGTGGTCCCCCCCGGCCACGCGGGCGGCCGGCTGCCGCTGATCTGCTACGTCCACGG
>JBHOQZ010000600.1:0-3492 GCA_042408635.1 Chloroflexota bacterium | reverse complement strand
CATTGCTCAGAGTTTCCTGGATTAGCGTCAGGGGTGGCAGCGACTCGGGGAGTTCTCCCTCGGCCACCAGCGGGAAGATGTCGCGCTCGGCCAGGATTTCGCGCAGGCGCTCCGCCTGCTCGCTGACGATGATCGTGCGTACCGAGCCGCGCAAGTACGCGGCGATATCGCGGACAACGCTCGGCAAGCGCCCGGCGTAGGCGGCGGGTTGCCCGAGCCGGTGGACGCGGGTGCGGCCGGCGCCGGTGCGGGCGGCGCCTGGGCGCCGCAGGCCGCGAGCGCGCCGCTCAGGAGGAGGCCAGTCGAGGAGGCCAGGAAGGCGCGCCGACTCGGGCGGAGGGGTCGATGGTGCCGATCGCGTGGGTCGTGGGGCGGGTTCTCCGGGGCGGCGTCGTGGTAGCGCTCCATGGCTCCCTCCCGACTGTCCTGGGTCGAATCACGCGGAGGTCCGGGGTACAGACCGTCGAGTCGCCGACCACCTCCGTGGGCGATCTGCCGATTGCGTGCAATGCACGCAGTCTAGGAGCGCCCGATCGACCTGTCAACGCGCCCCGGACTGCACGGACAGCGCGGCCGCAGCCAGCCGATGAAGAAAGCGAGCGGGCCGGAGGGCGGGTAGTTCGAGGTGGGCCGTCTCACGCGCACGCTGCCGGGAGTGACGACCAGGAACTCACCGCGGGCGTGGGTACTCAGCCCTGGCGTAGGAGGCCCAGCTCGGCCAGGTCGCGCCGGAGCTGGTTGGCCCAGGTGAAGTGAAGGCCGTGCAGGCCGGCGGCGCGGGCGGCCGCCACGTTGCGGGGCGAGTCGTCGACGTGGAGCACGCGGTCGGCCGGCAGCCCGAGCGCCGCCAGCGCTCGGGCGAACACCCCCGGCGCCGCCTTGAGCCGGTCCAGGTGGCAGGAGAAGAGGAGCGGATCGAAGCGCCGCATCACCTCAGGGAAGCCGGTCGGGAGGGCTTCGAGCAGGACCGGCCCGTTGTCGCTGAGCAGCGCTGCGCGCACCCCCGGCGCGAGCTCGTCCACCAGCCGCAGCACGGCCGCGTCGGGCTCCCAGGCCAGCGCCCAGGCGTCGCAGAAGGCGGGGTAGTCGAGGCGTAGCCCGATCCGCGCGCGCAGGTGCGCGTGGATCTCGGCTGCGCTGTAGCGCCCGCGGTCGCAGTCGGCGTCGAACCCCGATTCCCAGACGATCGCCCGGATCGCCGCGGCCGGCAGCGCGCTGGCCGCCGTCAGCGCCGCGAGCCGCCGCTCCGGCCGGAAGCGGCAGGCGACATCACCCAGGTCGAACAGGATCGCCTCGATGGTCATGGTCGGCTCCATCGCCCCCGCGCTGGACCGCCGCGACGATCCGGCAGTTGAGGTCGTCGCGGCGCGAGGTGTCGCCGCGCAGCGCCGCTGGCGCGCAGCGGCAGCAGACGATCGAGAGCATGATAGAAGACAGCCCGCCCCCTGACTGCTCGAAGGGGAGGCGGGCGCGCCCGCGCTCGGCGCGAAGCAGGGGGGCGGGTGGCGGGTGGCGGGTGGGCGCAGCGTCAAGCCGCGCCGAGCCTGTGCGTCGGTGCCAGGCAGGGACCTTGCGATCCTAGTGTATAGTGGTGGCGGAGGGGAGCGCCTCGGCGCCGGTGGGAGCCAGCGCAAGGGGGAAGCGATGGCAGAGGAACGGGCGGCGCCATCCGAACGGGAGTCGGCCGGTACACGTCCGGTACGCCGGCCGACCGAGCTCCACGCTCTCGAATACGAGCGTGGACCCCAGCCCGGCACGCAGTACGTGCGGATCACGCGGCTCCACGGGGACAAGCTGCGCCGCGTCCGCCGCGGCTACATGCGGGCGACGCCGCAGGCGTTGGTGCCCGAGGGGGGTATCGAGCGCGTCTGGTACCACATCCGGCGCGTCCTGTTCGGGCGCCCGCTCGCCTCGTCCGAGGCGCACCACGAGCGCCTCTCGAAGAAGAAGGCCTTGGCGGTCTTCGCCTCGGATGCGCTCTCGTCCTCGGCCTACGCGCCCGAGGAAGTGCTGCTGGTGCTGGCCACGGGCGGCGCGGCTGCGCTCGCCTACGGCGTGCCGATCGCGCTCGCGATCCTCGTGCTGCTGGCGATCGTCGCCTTCAGCTACTCGCAGACGATCCGCTGCTACCCGAACGGCGGCGGCACCTACATCGTCACGCGCGACAACCTCGGCACGGTGCCCTCGCTGGTGGCGGCCTCAGCGCTGATGATCGGCTACATCCTGACGGTGGCCGTGTCGATCTCGGCCGGGGTGGCCGCCATCACCTCGGCGCTGCCCACCCTCGAACCGTACACGGTCCCGCTCGCGGTCGGCTTCATCGTGCTGCTGATGATCGCCAATCTGCGCGGGGTGAGCGAGTCGGGCACGATCTTCGCCGCGCCGACCTACCTCTTCATCGGCACCATGCTGCTCACGCTCGGCGTGGCGCTGGCGGGGCTGGTGACGGGGCGCCTCCAGCCGGTAGCCAGCCCCGAGACGGTCAGCGCCGCCGCTCAGCCGGTCACCCTCTTCCTGATCCTGCGCGCCTTCACCCAGGGCTCCTCGGCGCTGACCGGCACCGAGGCGATCGCGGACGGGGTGCCTGCCTTCCAGCCGCCGGCACCGCGCAACGCGATCATCACCCTGATCACTATGGCGGTGATCCTGGGCGTGCTCTTCTTCGGCATCACCTACCTGGCCACCGCCCTCAACCTGCTGCCGCGCCACGACGAGACGATCGTCTCCCAGCTCGCGCACGCCGTCTGGGGCGATTCGCCACTCTACTACCTCGTCCAGGCCGTCACCATGCTCATCCTGGTGCTGGCGGCCAACACCGCCTTCGCCGACTTCCCGCGCGTGAACTACTTCCTCGCGCGCGACAACTTCATGGCGCGTCAGTTCGAGTTCCGGGGCGACCGCCTCGCCTTCAACACCGGCATCAGCTTCCTCGCCATCGTCGCCATCGCCCTGGTGATCGCCTTCCAGGCCGACGTCTCCGCCCTGATCCCGCTCTACGGCATCGGCGTCTTCATCGCCTTCGCCTGCTCGCAGGCGAGCATGGTGCGCCGCTGGTGGCGGGGTCGCGAACCCGGCTGGCAGACGAGCCTGCCGGTCAACGTCGTCGGCGCACTCACCACGGGCGGCGTCGCGGTCACCTTCGCGGTGACGAACTTCCAGCAGGGTGCCTGGGTGGTGCTCGTGCTCATCCCCGGCCTCGTCGCGCTGATGCTGGGCATCCACCGGCACTACACCGTCCTCGACAAGGAACTGGCGCCGACCCCGGAGGATCTCACGCACCGCGAGGTGGCCGAGCAGGTCGTGCTGGTGCCGGTGCGCGCGCTCAACCGGCCGACGCTCAAGGCGATCGACTTCGCCCGCTCGATCTCGAAGAACGTCCAGGCGGTCCACGTCACCGACGACGCCAACGAGGCGAAGGAGCTGCGCAAGATCTGGGAGGCGTGGAACCCGGACGTGCAGCTCATCATCCTCGAGTCGCCGTTCCGCTCGCTC
>JBHOQZ010000599.1:0-7685 GCA_042408635.1 Chloroflexota bacterium | reverse complement strand
TTCTTCGCCGACTACGGCTGCCACGTGCGCATCCTCGAGGAGTCGCTGGCGCTCCAGGCGATCGGTAGCGCGGTGACGCTCTGCACCTACGATCTCGGGCGCGACCTGCCCGGCCTGCGCCTGCGGCGGGCGCTGCGGCTGCCATGGCGGGACAGCGTGCATACCGGGCCGACCTGGCACAAGCTCTACGTCGACGCGTTGCTGGGCCTGCGGGCGGCGATCTCCGCGCTCGGTGGGCGGCCGGACGTCGTCCACGCCCACCTCCACGAGGGCGCGCTGATCGGCGCCTTCATCGCGCGCGCCTGCGGCGCGCCGCTCGTCTTCGACTTCCAGGGTAGCCTGACCGCCGAGATGGTCGATCACAATTTCCTCCGGCCGGGCAGCGCCCTTTTCCCGGTCTTCCGCGCGCTCGAGCACCGGATCAATCGCCTGGCGGACGCCGTCGTCACCTCGTCGCACAACGCGCGCAAGCTGCTCCTCGATCAGTTCGACATCCCGGACGAGCGAGTCGTGGCGCTGCCGGACTGTGTCAACACCGACCGCTTCCGCCCGCGCTGGGAGGCTTCGGCCGACAAGGTCACGCTCCTGCGCCGCCACCTGCGCATCCCCAACGGCCGCAAGGTCGTGGTCTACCTCGGTCTGCTGGCCGAATACCAGGGGGTGAGCCAGCTCCTCACGGCCGCCAAGCACATCCTCAAGCAGCGCGACGACGTCCACTTCGTGCTCATGGGCCACCCCGGCGAGGAGCGCTACCGCCGCGCCGCCCGCGACCTGGGGATCGCCGACCACGTGACGATCACCGGCCGCGTCGACTACGAGGTCGCGCCCGACTACCTCTGCGTGGGCGACGTCGCCACCTCGCCCAAGCTGGCGCTGACCGAGGCGAACGGCAAGCTGCTCAACTACATGGCAGTCGGCCTGCCCACCGTTGCCTACGACACGCCGGTTGCCCGCGAGATCATGGGACCGCTCGGCGTTTACGCGCGCACCGGCGATTACGTCGACCTGGCCGATAAGCTCTGCACGCTGCTCGACTCGCCCGAGGCCGATTCGCTCGGGCGCCGGCTGCGCCGCCGGGCCGAGGAGCACTTCGCCTGGGCCGACGCCGGCCGCCAGCTCGCCGCGATCTACGCCGACGCCATCGAGCGCCGCCGCTCAGGCTCCCGCCCCGAGGCTGGGCACGGCTCGATCCGACGGGGCTGGTTCAACCGCGGGTAGCCCTTGAAGCGGCGCCGCCTCCTCTGGACTCCCTGGCGCGGCCGCTACGTCGGCGGGCCGAAACCGTCCGGCTGTATCTTCTGCGCGCTGCCGGCCGAGGGCCCGGAGCGCGACCGCGACAACGGCATCCTCTTCCGCGCCGCGCGCTGCTTCGGCATCCTCAACCGCTTCCCCTACACGAGCGGGCACCTCATGGTCGTGCCCTACGTGCACGTGGGCTCGCTGGGCGAACTCGACCCGACCACCCACGCCGAGCTGCTGGCGCTGGTGCAGCGCTCGATCGACGCCCTGACCCGCGCCATGAATCCCGACGGCTTCAACGTCGGCCTGAACCTCGGCCGCGCCGCCGGCGCCGGCATCGCCGACCACCTGCACATCCACGTCGTGCCCCGCTGGATCGGCGACTCGAACTTCATCCCCGTGCTCGCCGACACCCGCCTCATCCCCGAGGATCTGCCCACGACCTGGGACAAGCTGCGTGCCGCTGGCATAGCCGACGACCCGGACGGCCAGCCAGCAGGGTAGGCAGGCTCTCGCCGGCAGATGGCACGGCGCGCCGGCCGAGCTCGTGACTGCATTGGGCAGCGCCGGCACCATTGCCGCCCGACCCGCCGCCCGAGGCGGGTCGGGCGCGTCGGCTCACGGCGCACCCTGCTCGGCCAGGGCCGCGTCGATCGAGGCCTCTGCGTCAGCGGGTTCCCCGAGGCGGCTGAGCCAGACGAGGAACTCGCGGTTGCCGGCCGGGCCGAGGATCGGGGAGGCGGTGACGCCGCGCAGGCGCAGCCCGAGCTCCGCCGCCTGCGCGACGACGCGCAGCAGCACCTCGCGGTGGAGCGCCGGATCGCGTACCACGCCGCCCCGGCCGACCTGCCCCCGGCCGACCTCGAACTGGGGCTTCACGAGCGCGATGATCTCCCCGTCCGGGCGCAGCAGGCGCAGCACCGGGCCGAGCAGGAGTCCGAGCGAGATGAACGAGGCGTCGATCGTCACCAGATCGATCGGCTCGGGCAGCGCCCCCAGGTGGCGCACGTTGGTGCGGTCGAGCACGACCACGCGTGGATCCTGCCGGAGCCGCCAGTCGAGCTGGCCGTAGCCGACGTCCGCCGCGTAGACGCGCGCGGCCCCCGTCTGGAGCAGACAATCGGTGAAGCCGCCGGTGGAGGCGCCCACGTCGAGGCAGACGCGTCCCGCCACCGGCGTGCCGAAGCGCTCGAGCGCGTGGCGCAGCTTCAAGCCGCCGCGGCTGACGAAGGGCAGCCGGCCGCGCACCTCGACGGGCGCGTCGAGCGGCACGGGCTGGGCAGCGCGGGTGGCGCGCTCCCCGCCAACCCAGACCTCGCCGGCAAGGATGAGTGCTTGCGCCTTCTCGCGCGTCTCGGCCAGTCCCCGGTCCACCAGGAGCCGGTCGAGGCGCGTCCGCTCCGGCTTCGCGGCCATGCCTTAGTCGTCCAGCCCTTCGCTCGCCTTGTGCCGGCTGATTGGCGCCGGCGTCGAGGCGCCAAGACGGCGTCGCTCGTCCATTGACGCGCCGCGGCGCCGCTGGCTATAGTACCCCGAGCCTCGGCGCCCGGCGCAAGCGTGCCGCACGAGCTGGACTCCGCATTGCGGGGCGATACGCACCGGGGCGCGCGGGCGGGCTCGACCCGCCACCGACCAGACCCGCACGAGGGGCAAGACCAGGGTGGTTCGCGCGCTGATCCAGAGCATGCGTCCGCGCGAGTGGACGAAGAACGCGACGCTGTTCTTCGCGCTGATCTTCGCGGTCAAGTTCCCCCAGCCCGAGCTGGCGATGCGCGCGGCGCTGGCGGCGGGACTTTTCTGCCTGCTCTCGAGCTCGATCTATCTCGTCAACGACGTGGCCGACATCGAGCAGGATCGCCTCCACCCGCGCAAGCGCCTTCGGCCGATCCCCAGCGGCCGCCTGCCCATCCCGGTGGCGCTCGTCGCGGCGCTCGGGCTCTGCCTGGTAGCGCTGGTGGGCGCCGCATTCCTCTCGACGGGTTTCTTCGCGCTCGCGCTCGGCTACTACCTAATCATGCTCGCCTACGCCTTCTGGCTCAAGCACATGGTGCTGATCGATGTCTTCACGATCGCGGCCGGGTTTCTGATCCGCGTCGTGGCGGGGGCGGTGGTGATCGCAGTGCCGATCTCACCCTGGCTCTACGTCTGCACCTCGCTCGGCGCGCTGTTCCTCGGCTTCGAGAAGCGCCGGCACGAGCTCGTCACGCTCGCGGGCGGTGCCGATCGGCATCGGCCGATCCTAGCTGAGTACACGCTGGGCATGCTGGACCAGATCATCACGGTGATCGCGGCCTCGACGCTGATCGCCTACAGCCTCTACACCTTCAGCGCCGAGAACCTGCCGCGCGACGGCGTGATGATGGTGACGCTGCCGTTCGTCGCCTACGGCCTCTTCCGCTACCTCTACCTCGTCCACGTCAAGGGCGCGGGCGGCTCGCCCGCCGACGTGCTCCTCACCGACCGACCGCTGCTGACCAACATCTTGCTCTGGCTCGCCACCTCAGCGGTCGTGCTCTACCTCGCGCGCTTCGGCTTCCTGCGCTGAGTCGGCCCCGCCAGCGCGAGTCGCGCAAGCTATGGACCGGGCCAACCAGGGGCCCTGCGAGCCGCCGCGGACGGGCGCATCCGCTCCCCGTTCGCGTCGGCACGCCGCCGCGGAATCGGGTACAATCCTCAGGACCCAGCCATCGCACCCCGGCCCCGCCGGGGTGGGGAAAGAAATGGCAAAAGCGGTGTTGGCGGTAATGCCCGTTGCCGCGCGCGGGACGGTACCTGGTCCGCGCGACGGTGGCGACCGAAGAGTCCTGTTTTGCCGAACGGGGTTGGGGGCGCGCCTCAGCGCGCCCGATCCCGACTAGTCAGGGAGAGGAGAGAGCATGGCCGGGGTCCGACTCGAGCACGTATACAAGCGCTTCGGCGACGTCACCGCCGTCAACAACCTGAGCATCGACATCCGGGACAAGGAGTTTCTCGTCCTGGTCGGTCCGTCGGGCTGCGGGAAGTCGACGGCGCTGCGCTTGATCGCGGGTCTGGAAGAGATCAGCGACGGCAACATCTACATCGGGGATCGCCTCGTCAACGACGTCGCGCCCAAGGACCGCGACATCGCCATGGTGTTCCAGTCGTATGCGCTCTACCCGCACATGAGCGTCTACGACAACATGGCGTTCGGCCTGAAGCTGCGCAAGACGCCCAAGCAGGAGATCGACCGGCGCGTACGCGAGGCGGCCGAGATCCTGGGCATCGGTGCCCTGCTGGCCCGCAAGCCGAAGCAGCTCTCGGGCGGCCAGCGCCAGCGCGTCGCGCTCGGCCGGGCGATCGTGCGCGAGCCCCAGGTCTTCCTGATGGACGAGCCGCTGTCGAACCTCGACGCCAAGCTGCGGGTGCAGACGCGCGCCGAGATCATTCGCCTGCACCAGCGCCTGGAGACAACCGTGATCTACGTCACGCACGACCAGGTCGAGGCGATGACGATGGGCGACCGGATCGCGGTGATGCGCGACGGCGTCCTCCAGCAGCTCGACACGCCGCAGATGCTCTTCGATCGACCCGCGAACATTTTCGTGGCCGGCTTCATCGGCAGCCCGGCGATGAACTTCTTCGACGCGACGCTCGTGGGCACGGCGGACGATCTGTGGGTGCAGGGCGGTGCGTTCAAGGTCAAGGTGCCGCAGGACAAGGCGCCGTCCCTGGCGAAGTACCTCGGGCGCGAGGTTGTCTTCGGCATCCGACCGGACCACATCGACGACCGGCGCTTCAGTCAGGACGGGACCAACCAGGCGATGACCGTCCAGGTCGACGTCGTCGAGCCGCTGGGGAGCGAGATCATCCTGTACCTGCTCGCGGGCAAGGACACGCTCGTCGCCAAGGTCGACCCGCGCACGCAGGTGCGGCCAGGCCAGACCATGGATATCGTGCTAGAAATGGACCAGATGCATCTCTTCGATCGATCCACGCAGGAGGCACTGGTCTGACCCTCGCATACCGTCCACGAACCAAGATCGTTTGCACCCTCGGGCCGGCGTCCATGACCGAGCCAGTGCTGCGTGCGATGATCGCCGCCGGCATGGACGTCGCCCGTCTCAACTTCTCGCACGGCACCTATGAGAGCCACCGCGAGGCGATCGAGCTCGTGCGCCGGCTCGCCGCTGAGGCGGGCCAAGCGGTCGCGATCATGCAGGACCTCCAGGGACCGAAGGTGCGCGTCGGGGAGATTCCCGACGGACCGATGGAGCTGGTCACCGGGCAGGAGGTGACGCTCGCCGTGGGCGAGCGCGCCTCGCCCAACTGCATCCCGGTGACCACGCCCTCGCTGCCGCGCGACGTCCAGCCGCGCGACACCATCCTCCTCGACGACGGCAACCTCGAGCTCGTCGTCGAGGCGATCGAGGGTGAGCAGATCCGCTGCCAGGTCGTCGTCGGCGGGCCGCTCACCTCGCACAAGGGCCTCAACGTGCCCGGCGTGCGACTAAGCGTGCAGTCGCCCACCGAGAAGGACATGGCCGACCTCGAGTTCGGCGTCCGCGCGGGCGTCGACTGGGTGGCGCTCAGCTTTGTCCGTGAGGCGCGCGACGTGCTGGTGGTGCGGCGTCGGCTCAGCGAGCTGGGCGCCGACACGCCGATCATGGCCAAAATCGAGAAGCGCGAGGCGGTCGAGCAGTTCGACGCGATCCTCGCCGAAGCCGACGGGGTCATGGTTGCGCGGGGTGATCTCGCGGTCGAGATCGGCCCCGAGAAGGTGCCGATGATCCAGAAGCGGATCATCCACGCCTGCAATGCGGTTGGAAAGCCGGTCGTGACCGCCACCCAGATGCTCAACTCGATGATCGACTCGCCGCGGCCGACGCGCGCCGAGGCGAGCGACGTCGCCAACGCCATCCTCGATCTGACCGACGCGGTGATGCTCTCGGCCGAATCGGCGGCCGGGCGCTACCCGGTCCAGGCGGTCCAGATGATGGCCCGCATCGCGATGGAGGTCGAAACTGGCCTGCCCTACCACGAGATCGCGCGCCGCGACGTCGGCCGCCGCGGCAGCCCCGCCGACGCGATCGCGCGCTCGACGGTGCTGGTGGCCGAGGAGCTGAACGCGGCGGCGCTGGTGGCGGCCACCCGCAGCGGCTACACCGCCCGCATGATCGCCCGCCACCGACCGCGCACGCCGGTACTGGCGATCACGCCGAACCGCGCCGTCTCGACCCGGCTGGCGATGGTCTGGGGGGTCACGCCCCGGCACGTCGAGCTGCCGAACAACACAGACGACATCTTCCGGCTGGCTGGCAACGAGGTGCGGGAGGCGGGCCTGGCCCGCCCCGGCGAGCGCGTGGTGATCGCGGCCGCCGCCCCACCCACGACCGACTTCAGCACCAACCTGCTGAAGGTCGACCGCGTGCCGCGCCCACAGGACGGCAACGGCTTCGACCACGGGTAGCGGGCCCCCGACGCCCCAAGCCTGGGGGGCCGCGAACGGCCCTCCGACCCCCTTATGCTGGGGGCAGGCGACCTGCCAGCTTGCCGGGCAGGGCCGGGTGCCGGCGTCACCCGGCGCCAGCGGGGATGCCCCCAATCCCTTCAAGATTGGAGGGGAGCGATCCACTGGAGCCCACAGGCTTGGGGGTTGGGGGGCGATCCAAATCGAGAGCGCCCGCCAATCCTGGTGGGCGCTCTCGATTCTGCCCCGTGCGGGAGCGGCTGGGGGTCAGACGGCGCGCTGGGCGAGCGGCGATTCGGTGCGCGCGGGCTCGGCCACGATCATCTCGGGCTGGACCCGGTCGCGCCCGGGCTCCGGCTTGACCGGCTCCGCGGCGACGTCCTGAGCACCGCAGTAGGGGCAGAGCTTCCAGCCGAGGTCGAGCAGGCGGCCGCACTCCGCGCAGGCCCGACGTAGCTGTTCGGCGCAGCTCGGGCAGAGCAGCCAGTCTGGATCGATGACGCGCTTGCAGTTCGGGCAGGCCTCGCGCCCCTCGATGTCCTGCATGAGCGACTCTTCCTCGAGCTGGCGGGCGTATTGCTCGGCCAGCGTCTCCGGGGGACGGAGCATGATGTAGAGGAGGAGCCCCGGCACATTGAAGAGGAGGACGAGCAGCGTCGCCAGAAGCTGCACGAGCACGTCGCGGCTGCGCTTCTGGATATCGCGGAACGTCCAGACGACGAGGCAGAACCAGAACGCGGTGAGGTATGCGCCAAGCAGCGCAACGATGACCTGGATGAACGTGACGACTTGCGGAGGTATCGTCATAGTCTCCCGCCCAAGCGGTCGGGCCGACGCCCGGAAACGCCTCGCATTATGGCACCTCCCCGCCCAGCCTGCAACGACCCACCCCGGCACCATCCGTGCCAGCACGCCGCCTTTGACGCCCTTTCGTCACCTTCAGAACTCCCTCAGTCGCCGGCCAGGGTGACGATCGTCACCCCGTCGCCCCCCTCCTCGGCCTCGCCCGACCGGTAGC
>JBHOQZ010000598.1:0-9152 GCA_042408635.1 Chloroflexota bacterium | reverse complement strand
GCCGGGGCGCTGGCGGGGCTCGGCGCCGCGGCAGCGGGCGAGGGTGCCGCCGCGGGGGCGGTCGTCGGCGCGGGCGGTGGGGAAGTGCACGCCGCTAGCACGCCCGCGAGCGACACCGCCGAGAGCGCACCCACGCGCAGGAAATGTCGGCGGCTGAGCGGCCGCCTCGCCCGCGGGTCGTCTCCCTCGGCCGGCAGGGCCGGGTTCGTCGACTGATCCATGGGATCCCCCTTTCTGCTGATCGCCGGGGCGGCGCCCCGGTCGGCTCTGCTTGCACGACGGGCGGCGCCCGTCGAATGTTCCGCCCGGCTCGGTCGGCTTCCTCCGTCGCGACCGGGGGCGCCCCTGCCATCTCCCGGGCCGACCCCCGGGGCCGGGCGCTTGGTGACCCGCCGGGCCGGGCGCGCACCGGCTGTCGAATGGGTGGGAACCCTCGGTCTGGCTCGGGCAGGTGGTTGCGGGTCGGTGTGGGTTGGGTCGGACGCCGTCGCCGGGATCGCGCGCCGGATGGTGGCTGCGTGGGGTGGGCTGGCAGGGCTTAGAGCTTGAGGCGCGGGTCGAGGGCGTCGCGCAGGCCGTCGCCGAGCAGGTTGATCGAGAGCACGGTGATGACGATCGCCAGGCCGGGGAAGGTCGAGAGCCACCAGGCGGTGCTGAGGAAATCGCGCCCCTGCGCGAGCATGGCGCCCCAGTCGGGCGTCGGGGGTTTCACCCCCAGCCCGAGGAAGCTCAGCGCCGCGCCCGCAATGATCGCGTTGGGGATGCCCAGCGTCGCCAGCACGATCACGGGCGCCAGCACGTTCGGGAAGATGTGGCGGGCGAGGATCCGGGCGTCGCGTGCGCCCAGCACCCGCGCCGCTTCGACGTATTCGCGCTCGCGCACCGACAGCACCGAGCCGCGCACCACGCGCAGGTAGACCGGCATCGCCGAGATGCCGACCGCGATCATCGCGCTGACCAGGTTTGGCCCGAGCACCGCAATCACCACCAGCGCCAGCAGGATGCCGGGGAAGGCGAGCATCACGTCGGCCAGGCGCATCACCAGGATATCGACCGTGCCGCGGTAGTAGCCGGCGATGAGGCCGAGCACCGAGCCGGAGGTGACCGAGATCGCCACCGCCACCAGCCCCATCACCAGCGAGGTCTGGGCGCCGAAGATGACCCGACTGAGCACGTCGCGGCCGAAGGAGTCAGTGCCGAAGACGTAGGGCTGGCCCGGCGGCAGGAGCGAATCGACCGGGTTGAGCTTGACCGGATCGTACGGCGCCAGCAGCGGGGCCGCCAGCGCGACCAGGACCAGCAGCAGGAAGACCACGCCGCCCGCGACCGCCGCGCGGTTGCGCAGCAGGCGCGCCAGCACGTCGAGCCAGAGCCCGCGATGCGCGCGCGCCACCGATCCGCCGGCCGCGACGGCCGGCGCGGCCACCCCCGACCTCACCTCGGCCACGGCCGCTGCCCTCCGTCCGCCCGCGGCGCGCTCACTGGTAGCGGATCCGCGGGTCGATCACCGCGTAGGAGAGATCGACCACCAGGTTGATGATCACGTAGGCGGTCGCGATCACCAGGATCACGCCCTGCACCACCGGCAGGTCCTTGTTCTGGATCGAGTCGACCACCAGCTTGCCCAGCCCGGGCCGGGCAAACACCGTCTCGGTGATCACGGCGCCGCTGAGCAGGTTGCCGAATTGCAGCCCCATCACCGTCACCACCGGGATGAGCGCGTTCTTGAGGGCGTGGCGCATGATCACGACCGGCTCGGCCAGCCCCTTGGCGCGCGCCGTCGTCATGTACTCCTGGCGCAGTACCTCGAGGATGCTCGAGCGGACCAGGCGCGCCAGCGTGGCCGCCGAGAGGAGCGCCAGCGTCACCGCGGGCAGGATGAGGTCGCGCGGGCCGCCCTGGCTCGTGGCTGGCAGCCAGCGCAGGTTGACCGAGAACAGCATGATCAGGAGCAGGCCGAGCCAGAACACCGGCATCGACACCCCGAAGAGCGCCGTCAGCATCGAGACGGTGTCCAGCCAGGTGTTGTGCCGCAGCCCCGAGACGATGCCGAGCGAGACGCCGAGTAGGATCGAGAGCGCCATCGCGGCAAAGGCGAGCTCGAGCGTGTTGGGCAGGCGGTCGGTGATCTCGCGCGCAACCGGGCGGCTCGTCTGGAGCGAGCGCCCGAGATCACCCTGGAGCGCCTTCGCCATGAAGTCGAGGTACTGCTCGTACAATGGGCGGTCCAGCCCCATGGACTTGCGGATTTCCGCCAGGCGCTCCGGCGTCGCCCGGTTCTCGCCCACGTAGATCGAGGCGGGGTCGCCCGGGATCAGGAAGAGGAGCAGGAACACCAGCACCGAGATGAACAGCACCGTTGGCACCGCCAGCAGGACGCGCGTCTGGACGTAGCGCAGCATTGAGCTCCCCTCCCGCGGGTCAGGGCGCGGCGTCGGGCGCCGCCAGGCCGTGGTGCGCGGCGCGGTGCGGGCCCTGGACCGCCAGCTTGCCGGCCGAGTAGCCGCCGTCCACCATGATCTCCTGGCCCGTGATGAAGCGCGCGCGGTCCGAGGCGATGAAGAGCACGGCGTCGGCGATCTCGTCGGGTTGCGCCAGGCGGCCGAGCGGCACCTGGCCCACGAAGGCGCGCTGATACTCCTCGGTCGGGCCGGAGCTGGAGAGCCCGCTGATGTCGGTCAGGCCCGGCGAGACAACGTTGGCGGTGATGCCGTGCTCGCCGAGCTCGAGCGCCAGGACCTGGGCCAGCATCCGTTCGCCCGCCTTCGAGGCGCAGTGGGGACCGGCCTGGACGCGGGCGTTGCGCCCTGCCGTCGAGCCGATGAAGATGATGCGACCGCCCTCGCCCTGGGCGATCAGCCGCCGGCTCACCGCCCGGCTGAGCAGGAAGGCACCGCGGAGCTGCACGTCGATCTGGAGGTCCCACTCCGCTTCGGTCAGGTCGACGATGCGCCGGTGGACGCCGACGCCCGCGCCGTGGACGAGGACGTCGACGCGCCCGAAGGCCGCCACCGCGCGCTCGACCAGCGCGTCGACCGAGGCGGCGTCGCGCACATCGGTGGGCACCGCCAGCGCCGCCAGCCCGCAGTCCCGCAGCCCGGCCGCGACGCGCTCGGCGCCCTCGGCGTTGACGTCGGCGATTACCACGCGCGCCCCCGCCTCGGCGAAGCGGCCCGCGATCACCCGGCTGATGCCGGAGGCGGCGCCGGTCACGATCGCGACCCTGCCCTCGAACTCGCCGCTCAATGTCCTTCCTCCCTCACCCGGTCGCCGCCTTCGACCGTCCTCCCGGCGCCGGCCGCCGAGGGGGCCAGGTGGCAATGTAGCACATTCCGGGGGCCGGGTGGGTCGGTCGAGCGTCCGCCGGGCCACGTTCAGCAAGGCGGTGCAAAACGCTTGACAGGCGGGTGCCGGGCATGCTATACGAGAAGTGCGCGAAGCCTTAACAGCCGAATAGAACGCCTTATCAAGAGAGGTGGAGGGAGACGGCCCTGTGAAGCCCGGCAACCAGCGGTTTCGACCGCCAGGTGCCAATTCCGGCGGATGCACATCCGCAAGATAAGGGTGGGACAAGAAGGCACAAACGAACCCCCGTATCTTGCGCGGGGTTTTTTCGTGCCCCCGCGACGGATCTCCCGGCCTCTCGACTCCAGCGAGCGAGAGGCCGTTTCCTTTTTCCCCTGGCCGCCACGCGGCCAGCCGGCGTCAGGGTGGACGCCGACCCGCGACGACGCTTGCCCGCGACGATGCCGTATCGACGGAAGTGAGGTAGGAACGCGACGATGACGAACCCCTACGTGACCGGTCTGCGCTGCCGCGAGTGCGACGCGAGCTATCCCGCCGAGCCCCGCCACGTCTGCGACGAGTGCTTCGGCCCGCTCGAGGTCGAGTACGACCTCGATGCGCTGCGCGCCAACGTCTCGCGCGCCGAGATCGCGGCCGGTCCCGCCTCCCTCTGGCGCTACCGCAAGCTGCTGCCGGTCGCCGGGCCGGAGGACACCTCGGCCGGCGTCGGCTTCACGCCGCTCCAGCACGCGCGCAACCTCGGCCGGGCGCTCGGCCTGCCCAACCTGTACCTCAAGAACGACACGCTCAACCCGACGCTCTCGTTCAAGGACCGTGTGGTGGCGGTCGCGGTCGAGAAGGCGCGGGAGTTCAGCTTCGACACCATCGCCTGCGCCTCGACCGGCAACCTGGCCGGGGCGGTCGCGGCAGCCGGCGCGCGTTACGGGCTGCGCACGTTCGTCTTCGTGCCCGCCAACACCGAGCCGGCGAAGATCGCCAACGCCCTCGTCTACGGCGCGACGGTCGTGACGGTCGAGGGCACCTACGACGAGCTCAACCGCCTCTGCGCCGAGCTGGCCGACCGCGAGCGCTGGGCGTTCGTCAACGTCAACGTCCGTCCCTACTACGGCGAGGGGTCCAAGACGCTCCTCTTCGAGACGGTCGAGCAGCTCGGCTGGCGGCTGCCGGACCACATCGTCATCCCGGTCGCCTCGGGCGCGCTGCTGACCAACACCGACAAGGCAATCCGCGAGATCACCGCCGTGGGCCTGGTCGAGCCCCGCCGCGTGCGCATCTCCGGCGCCCAGGCCGCGGGTTGCGCACCCGTCGCCACCGCCTGGAAGTCGGGCGGCGAGATCGAGCCGGTGCGCCAGCCGGAGACGATCGCCAAGTCGCTAGCGATCGGTAATCCCGCCGACGGCTACTACGCGCTGCGCATCGCCTCCGACACCGGCGGTGAGATCGAGTCAGTGACCGATGCCGAAATCGTCGAGGGGATCAAGCTCCTGGCGAGTTGCGAGGGGATCTACGCCGAGACGGCCGGTGGCACGACCACGGCGGTGCTGGCGAAGCTGGCGCGGGCCGGCCGGATCGACCCGATCGAGACAGTGGTCGCCTACATCACGGGCAACGGCCTGAAGACGCCCGACGCCGTGACCGGCCACCTGGCAGCCACCCTAACCGTGCGGCCGACCGTCGAGAGTTTCCAGGCGGCGCTGGCGGCGCGCGTGGGCGGTGGCGAGCGCGAGCTGGTCGGCGCCCGGTAGGCGACGGAACACCGAGCGCGAAAATCAGACACGGAGGAGAGGACGTCAATGGCGACGATCGTGCGCATCCCGACCCCGCTGCGGAAGCTGACCGAGGGGGCGGCCGAGCTACCGGCCGAGGGCGCGACGGTGGCCGAGGTGATCGAGGCGCTCGAGCGGCGCCACCCCGGCATCAAGGCCCGCATCCTTGAGCCCTCGGGCCAGCCGAAGCGCTTCATCAACATCTACGTCGGCGGCGAAGACATCCGCTTCCTGAGCGGCCTGGAAACCCCGATCCAGGGCGCCGCCGAGGTCTCGATCGTGCCCGCCATGGCCGGCGGCTGAGCGGGCGCGGCTCTCGACCCGAGCTGCACGGCGACCCTGGCCGCGGCGCGCGAACGGTGCGCCGCGGCCTGTTCTGTCCCTTCGGCCGGTGACGGACCAGAACGACGCGTGGTAGCGTGGTTGGCGAGATGGGACGCTACTTTCGCAGCGCCGACCGCGCCCGCCCGGGCCGGCAACGGCTGACCCCCGACCCCGCTCTCATGAGCGGCCTGGCCGCGTAAGCCCGGCGCACGGCTTACGCGGCACCCTCACAAGCGCCACCGCAACCCCTTCCCCCGACGCCACGATCGGTGCGGGGGCGGTGGCCTGGTACCTCACCGGCCAGGAGCCGGAAGCCCTCAGAGCGTGTGCTGGGTTCCCTTGCGAGGCGGAGCGATCGCGGTGTCGCCGCGTGCCGTGCCGCTCCCGCCCCGCGCCGTTCCCACCCGATCAGCTCTGAGGAGATCCTGCACCATGACCACCACACGGCTTGCGCCGGCGCCGCGCACCGCGCCCGCGCCGACGGCTGGCACCATCACCATCGAGCCGGCCTCGACGCCGCTCTGGCGCAACCGCGACTTTCTGCTACTCTGGTCGGGCGGCGTCGTCTCGGCGATCGGCTCACAGGTGTCGCAGCTCGCCTTCCCGCTGCTCATTCTGAGCGTCACCGGCTCCCCGCTGCAGGCCGGCGTCATGTCGGCGCTGCGCGGGCTGCCCTACGCCCTGTTCGCGCTGCCGGCGGGCGCCCTGGTCGACCGCTGGGATCGGCGGCGCGTGATGATCCTCTGCGACGCGCTGCGCGCGCTCGCGCTCGGCAGCATCCCGCTGGCCTGGGCGCTCGGCTGGCTCAGCCTGCCCCAGCTCTACGCGGTCTCCCTGATCGAGGGCACGCTCGCGATCTTCTTCGGGTTGGCCGAGACGGCGGCAATCGCCCGCGTCGTGCCCAAGCCGCAGCTCGGCACGGCGCTGGCCCAGAACCAGACGGCGGGCGCCACCGCCGAGCTGCTCGGGCCGGCGGCCGGGGGCGCCCTCTACAGCCTGGGTGCGTTCGTGCCGTTCCTGGTCGACGCGCTCTCCTACGCGGCGTCGGCGGCCGCGCTCCTGCTGCTCAGGACGCGCCTCCACGTCGAGCGCGCCGCGGCGCCCTTGAGGCTGCGTGCCGAGATCGCCGAGGGGCTCGGCTGGGTCTGGCGCCAGCAGCCGGTGCGCTACCTCGCGCTGATCACCTGGGGGCTCAACACCTTCTGCGCTGGCTACGCGCTCATCATGATCGTCATCGCCGAGGGGCAGGGCGCCTCGCCCTGGACGATCGGGCTCGTGCTGGGCGGCGGTGGCATCGGGGGCATCGTCGGCGCGGCGATCGCCGGGCGGCTCCTGGCGCGGTTCAGGCTCGGGCAGATCCTCGTCGGCTCGGCCTGGTTCTGGGCGCTCTCCTGGGCGGCCTACGCGGCGGCGCCCAACGTCGTCTGGCTCGCGGTGATCAATGCGGTCGGCTGGCTCTGCGTGCCGGCCTACATGGTCGCCCAGATAGGCTACCGCGTCGCGATCACGCCCGATGCGCTCCAGGGGCGGGTCAACAGCGTCTATCGCCTGATCGCCTACGGCAGTGCGCCGCTGGGGCTGGCCCTCACCGGCTGGCTGCTCGAAGCGGTCGGGCCCATTGCGACCGTGCTCAGCCTCTGCGTGCCGCAGGTGCTCTGCGCCATCGCGGTCACGCTCTACGCGCCGCTGCGCCGCCTGCCGCGCCTCGATGCGCTCGGTGGGCCGGCCGCGGGCGAGCCGTGAGCCGGGGGCGCGCGGGCCGAAGGGGGTATCCCGGGCCTCGCCTGACCGGTCGTCAAACCCCCGGGCCGCGATCCCCTGTCGGGGAACCGCGGCCCGGGGGCTGGCAGGCCCGGCGCCGGTCAGCCTCGGGCCGGCGGGGCGGGGAGCCGACCGGACCGATGGCCGGGCCGGGTCGGCGTGTCGGCTCAGGCGAGGCGGGCGCCGCGACGCGGCAGCGCCAGGCGGTCGACGAAGGCGTCGATCGCGGCGTTGAAGCGACGCGGCTGCTCGAGCATCACCATGTGCCCGGCGTCCTCGATGATCGCCAGGTTCGAGTGCGGCAGGGCCGCGTGGAGCTGCTCGGAGAGGCGCAGCGGCGCGAGTTGGTCGTGGCGCCCGACGACCACGAGCGTAGGGATGTCGACGTTGCCGACCCAGCGGGTGGCGTCGAACTCGTTGCAGGCGGCGAAGTCGCAGTAGACTACCTCGGGGTTCGCCTCGCTCCAGGGCACCGTTGCCTTGAGGCGGATGGCGGGGGCGGTCTGAGGCAAGAAGGCCAGCCGCTCGATCAGCTCGACCGCGTGCTGGTAGCGGCCGCGCAGGCGCTCGAAGATCTCGGGCATCACGCGCAGCCGCGCGCCCGCCCCGACCACGATCAGGCCGGTGAGCACCTGCGGCCGCTGCATCGCAACCGTGAGGGCGGCCAGCCCGCCCAGCGAATGGCCGACGAGGACCGGTCGCTGGACCTGGCGCTCGCCCAGCCACTCGCGCAGGTAGGTCGCGAGCTCGGCCACGGTGTACCGCACGCGGGCGGAGTTGGTGCCGTGGGCCGGCAGGTCGAGCGCCAGCGCGGGCGTGCGCTTGTTGAGGTGGCGGAGCTGGGAGCGCCAGATGGTCTGGTTCGTGCCTACTCCGTGGACGAACACCAGGGTCGGCTGCTCTGTTACTGGTTGGGCCACTCTTTCCACCATTCCGGAGAGCGTTTCTCCCTGGCGCCGGGGGCGCGTCGACCCGGAGCTGCAGGGGCACTAAACGCCCGGTCGGGGCAAGTAGACTGGGGAGAGAACCGCGATCTCGGGTGCTCCCGCGGCAATCGCCGGGCAGGTGGCGGGTTGCCGGGTCGCTGCGCGCCGACGTCTGAGGGTCGCGGCGCGCCGGGTGGTGAGGGGGTCGTTCCGGCGCGTAGTATATGCAGGCAGCCGGCGCCGAAGCAAGGTTCTTGTGACGGATTTGACACATTTCCACGACGATAATGACGCGTTGTCATAAACTGGGGGAGGGGATCGCCGTGGAGAACCTGATCACGTTCACGACCGACTTTGGGCTGCGCGATGCCTACGTCGGCGCCATGAAGGGCGCCGCGCTCACCGTCAACCCCAACGCGCGCCTCGTCGACATCACCCACCAGGTGCCGCCCCACGACATCGCGGCCGGGGCCTTCCTGTTCGCCGCCGCCTTTCCCTATTTCCCCGAGGGCACGGTCCACGTCGTCGTGGTCGATCCCGGCGTGGGCACCACGCGCCGGGCGATGGCGGCCCGGGGCGCCGGCAGCTTCTTCGTCGGCCCCGACAACGGCGTGCTGACGGCCGCCTTCGAGCGGGCGCGCGAGGATCTGCACCTCGTACGCATCGACAACCCGGTGTACATGCGGCCCGAGGTCAGCCACACGTTCCACGGCCGCGACATCTTCGCCCCGGTGGCGGCCTACCTCTCGATGGGCATGCCGATCGACAAGCTCGGGCCGCGCATCGACGATCCGGTCCGGCTACCGTGGCCCGCGCCCGAGCGGCGCCAGGGCGCGCTGATCGGGCATGTGATTTACGTCGATCAGTTCGGCAACCTGATCACCGATATCTCGCTGCGTGACCTGCCCGACGGCAACTTCGCGGTGCTGGCCGGCGAGCGCATCATCCCCAGCATCAGCCGCACCTACGGGGACGTGCCGCGCGGGGAGGTGGTCGCGCTCTTCGGCAGCTCGGGCCAGCTCGAGATCTCGGTCAACGCGGGCAACGCCGAGCGCGTACTGAACCTGCA
>JBHOQZ010000597.1:0-3272 GCA_042408635.1 Chloroflexota bacterium | reverse complement strand
CGGCCCCAGATCAGGGTCGCCCGGTGCATGCGGTCGGTCAGGTACTCGATCCGGGCCGGGTCCTCCCCGATCAGCAGCGGCCGCAGGTACGCCTCGACCGCGTGGGCGACGCCGAGCGGCGCGCCGTAGGCGAACGCCTCGCCCACCCCGGTGAGCCCGGCGTCGGTGCCCACGCGCACGATCACCGTCTCGCGGAACCCGCCGCCCCACGCCGACTCCGGCTCGAGCGGCGCCAGCGGGATCGACAGCGCCACCGCCTCCACAGCCACGATCCGCATCCCGACCTCCTCCCTCGCCCTACTGCGCCGTCGGCTCGCTACAGGTCGAGCCCGGCACCCGGCCGCGTAACGCGCTCGGCCCGATCCGCCAACGGCTTCCCGTACCACGTGCACTGGGACCACGCACCAGGAGGATACCCCATGGCCAGACGACGGAAGCCACCGAAGGCGAAGACGCCACCCACTTCGCGCCTGCAGGAGGGCTACGAGGTGCCCAGCCGCTTCACGGATCCGCCGGACACCATCCTGCCACCCATGACCGACGAGCAGTATCGCGAGTGGCTGCGCACCGGCAAGCTGCCGATGAGCGACGAGGAGTACAGGCGCTGGCTCGATGATCGCAGACACGGCCGCGGCCGATGCTGCCGCGGTAGCCTGCCTGCTCGATCAGGGAGACAACACCTGGAGCGTGGCGGTGGAACGAGGCAACGAACGGCGTAGTCGCGGGTACCTAGCCGGGGTTCGAGGCGGGCGCCCGGTCAGTCGTCGCTGCCGCCGGAGGCGGCCAGCGAGGGCGCCCGGCCGGCGCGCACGCGCAGGATGTGGGCGACGATCACCAGCGCGAACAGCCCGAAGCCGATCACGTCCGTCGTCGGATTGGCGTAGAAGAGGAGCAGGCCCGCCACCACCGCCGCGGCGCGTTCGGGCATGATCGCGGCCCGCCAGAGCCAGCCGCCGAACCCCACCGCCAGCGCCGCCACCCCCACCGCCGCCGTGAAGGTGGTCGTGAGCACGTCCCCGACCGGCGCCTGGAGCAGCACGCCCAGCCCCTCCGGGCTCAGCGTGAAGACGAACGGCACCAGGAACGCCGGCAGCGTGTACTTCCAGGTCAGCATCATCGTCTTGAACGGGTTGGCGCCCGTCAGCGCGGCCGCCGCGAACGGCGCGAGCGCGGTCGGCGGGCTCACCTCGGAGAGCACGGCGTAGTAGAAGATGAACATGTGCGCCGCGAAGTCGGGCACGCCCACCTGCCGCAGCGCCGGCACGAGCATCACCGCCGCGATGATGTACGAGGCCGTCACCGGCACCGCCAGCCCGAGCACCCAGACCGCGATGGCGGCGTAGAGCACGGTCAGGAAGGTGCTACCGGCGGCCAGCGCGACGATGATCCCCGCGATCTTCAGCCCCAGGCCGGTCAGCGTCACCACCCCGACGATGATGCCGGCGGTGGCGGTCGTGGCCGCCACCGAGAGGACGCCGCGCCCGCCCGCCTCGAGCGACTGGAGCAGGCGCGGCGGCAGGAGCGCCGTCTCGCGCCGCAGGAAGCTCAGGCCGACCGCGAGCAGCGTCGCCAGGAACACCGCCATGAACGGCGTCATCCCGGTCGCCATCAGCACCACGATCGCGAACAGCGAGCTGAAGTGGTAGCCGTAGCGCAGCGTGAGCTGCCAGAGCGACGGCGCCTCGACCTCGACCGCGTGCGTCCTGAGCCGGCGCGAGTCCGCCTCGATCATCAGGAAGATCGAGAGGTAGTAGAGCAGCGTCGGGATCGTCGCCATGACGAGCACGTCGAGGTAGGAGATGTTGAGGAACTCGGCGATCAGGAACGCCGCCGCGCCCAGCGTCGGCGGGGAGAGGATGGCGCCGATGCCGCCCGCCGAGAGGATCGCCCCGCCCACCTCGGGCGAGTAGCCCGCGCGCCGCAGGAGCGGCCAGGCCACCGAGCCGAGCGTCACCGTCGTCGCCACGCCGCTGCCCGAGACGGTGCCGAGCAGGAAGCCGGCCAGCGTGGTCGTCCGACCCGGCCCCGAGGCGCGGCCGGAGCGGCCCATAGCGGCCATCGACCAGTCGATGAAGAACTTGCCGGCGCCCGAGTACTCGAGCACCGCGCCGTAGATCGTGAAGAGGACGATGTAGGTTGAGGCGACGTCGAGCGGCACGCCGAAGATGCCCTCGAGCGATATGTACAGGTTACCGATGATCCGGTCGATGTCGTAGCCGCGGTGGGCAACGATGGCGAGGCCGGGGATCAGGTCGAGCACCGGCCCGAGGTAGGCGTAGAGCATGAAGATGACGGCCGTGATCGGCAGGATCCAGCCGACCGTGCGGCGCGTTGCCTCGAGCACGAGCACGATCGTCACCGCGCCCAGCACCAGGTCGATCGGCAGCGGGTTGGCGACGCGGTAGGGGAAGCGGCCGTGGTCGAGCAGCGGCCAGCCGAGCGCGACAACGGTGAGCAGCACCAGCACCCAGTCCACCACCGTCGGCGCCCGCCGGTCGCGCCGACCGCCCGGGTAGACCGTGAAGGTGAGGGCGAGTGCGAGCAGGAGGAAGCTGACCCGGTAGAACTGCGCCTCGACGATGCCGACCACCCAGTAGAGCGCGTAGAGGCTCAGCGCCGCCGCCGCCACCCGCACCAGCGTGCCGATCGGGCCGGTCAGCTTGCGCGTGGGCGACTCCGACTCGTACTCCTCCAGCAGCTCCGTGATCCGCTCGTCGGTCAGCGCCGAATCGAGCTCGCTCAGCTCGACCGTGTCCGGCGCCGGCTGCCCCACCGCCGGCCCGCCACCACCGTCGGCCCGTCGGGTGCCTGACGAAGGTGGGTGCGCCGACCCCGGGCCGGCCGGGCCGTCTGGCTCCGGGCCCGGTCGGCCGGAGGCGCCCGGCGGGGGCGTGGCCCGGGTCTGCTCCTCACTCGCCATCTTCCACACCTCTCCTGACGATCCACAGGGTGGTCCCGGCAGCGCCCGCCATCACGCCCCCCGCAACGCCAACGGGCCGCTGTTCAGAGAAGGATAGCACGCCCGCTTTTCGGCCTGTGCACCGGATCGTCGCTGTGATACTTGACGTTAGTGAAGCTCTACCGTAGTCTGATCTCAGGAGGTGGCCCGGTGCACGAGATCCTCGAGGCGGTGCGGCGCGATGGCCGGTCGCTGGAGCAGATGACCCTCGACGACATCGCCCGGGCGGCTGGCATCTCGCGCGCCACGCTGCTGCGGCGCGTCGGCTCGCGTGGCGCGCTCGAGCGGGCCGCGCTCGCCGCAGGCGTCGACG
>JBHOQZ010000595.1:0-5494 GCA_042408635.1 Chloroflexota bacterium | reverse complement strand
GGCCGTCACGAGCGCTGGCGCTTGGCGCGGCGCTCGCGCTCGTCGGCTGTGCCGGGCTGGTCGTCGGCGCCGCCGCGCCCGGCCCCGGCGCGCCCGGTCAGCAGGTGGCCCAGGCGAGCGCCGGGAACATCGGCACAGCCGTGTTCCTCGGAGTCCTCCAGGGCCTGACCGAATTCCTGCCGGTCTCCAGTTCGGGCCACCTCCTGGTGGCGCAGTGGCTGCTGGGCGTGGACCCCGACCTCTTCGGCCTCTCGTTCGACGCGGCGATCCACCTCGGCACGTTCGTGGCGGTGCTGCTCTACTTCTGGCGCGACATCCTCGAGCTGGCGTTCGCCTGGCTGGGCAGCCTGATCGGGGGTCGGCGCTTCTCCGAGCAGCCGGTGCGCCTGGCCTGGTCGATCTGCTTCGCCACGATTCCGGCCGTGGTCGCGGGCGTGCTCTTCGAGCGGGAGATCGAGACCATCGTGCGTTCGCCCTACGTCGTCGCCGGGATGCTGGCCGGCTTCGGGGCGCTGATGTGGATCGCCGACCGCACCGGCAGCGGCAAGCTGGACCTGCGCGATGTCGGGCTCGGCATGGCGATCGCGGTGGGCATCGCCCAGGCGCTGGCGCTCGTGCCGGGCGTGTCGCGCTCGGGGGTGACGATCACCGCCGGCCTCTTCGCCGGGCTCCAGCGCGAGGCGGCCACGCGCTTCGCCTTCCTGCTCTCGGCGCCGATCACCTTCGGCGCGGGCGCCAAGCAGCTCTACGACATCGCGCGCGGCCGCGGAGGCGACGAGGGCTTCACGCTCGCCCTGATCGGCCTGCTCACCTCGGCGATCGTCGGCTACCTCGTCATCTGGTTCCTGATCCGCTGGGTCGCCACCCGCCGGCTCGACGTCTTCGTCTACTACCGCTTCGCGCTCGCCACCCTGATCGTCGTCCTGGGCGCGCTGGGCATCGCCCACGTGTAGCAGCGCCGGCACGGCTGGCTGCCCCACGCCCGCTTTGCCGCCCGCCACGCGAGCGAGCTGAAGGTTTGGGCGAGGGACAAGCGGCCCGCCGTGACCACGGGCCTCCCGCCAAGCCAGCCAGCTGACGTTTTGGGCGAGGCCGGCCTACCGGCGCGGAAACGTGTGCTCGATGCCCAGGACGTCGAGCACGGCGGCACCGACCCGACCGATGGCCGCGTCGACCTCGTAGCCGTCGATCGCTGCGGGAAACTTCGTTAGGCAGGCCATCGCCACCGTGCCGTTCGGCGTCACGAGCAGGCTCGAGTCGTTGCGGCAGCCCCACCCCTCGGTTGGCTTGGCGGTCGTGCCGGTCTTGCCGTGGTGCTTAACCCCTTCGGGGAACCAGCGCGGGAGACGCTGCCGGAGCTGCTGGCGGCCGAGGATATCGAGCATGGCGGCGCACGACTCGGGCTTCGCCGCGCGGTTCGTGCCGATCAACTCGAGCAGGTAGCCAAGGTCGCGGGCCGTGGTGAGGTTGTCCTTCACGCCGGGGTCGTCCGGGATGCGGCCGATGGTATAGCGGTTGAGCTCGGTGTGGCGCAGGCCGAGGTCGCGCATCAGCCCCGTCACGGCAGCGAAGCCGCCGGCGGCGTCCATGCAGAGGTTGGTGGCGGTGTTGTCGCTGATGATGATCATCAGCGTGGCGAGGTCCTTGAGCGTCGGCTGAAGCCCGGCGTCGAGCTCGCGCAGCACGCCGCTGCCGCCCACCTTGCGCGCGTCCTCGAGCGCAATCCGCTCGTCGAGGCGGCGGTGTCCGGCTTCCACCTGGTGGAAGAGCGCTGTGAGCACCGGCACCTTGATCGTGCTGGCGGCCGGGAAGACCTTCTCCCCCTCGTGCTGCCAGGTCTCGTCGGTGTCGAGGCGGTGGATCCAGAAACCCACCTCGCCAGGGATCGCGGCAACCTCGCGCGCCACCGGCTCCCAGTCCGTCGCCAAGGCCCCACCTCCTAATTGTTGCGGTCGCGGAAGCGTGGGTCGAGCGCATCGCGTAGCCCGTCCCCGACCAGGTTGCCGGCGAGCACCGTCAGCGCGATCGCCAGACCCGGCCAGAACGTCACCCACCAGGCATTGAAGAGGTACTGGCGGCCCTCGCTGAGCATGGCGCCCCACTCGGGCGTGGGCGGCTGCGCGCCGAGCCCGAGGAACGAGAGGCCGGCCGCCGCCAGGATCGCCGAGGCGACGCGCAGCGAGGCGAGGATGATCACCGGCGCGGCCACGTTGGGCAGGATGTGCGCGAAGAGGATGCGCGGCGTGCGCGCCCCGAGCGCCCGCTCGGCAGTGATGTAGTCGAGCGCCTTGACCGAGAGGGTCGAGCCGCGCACCACGCGCATGAAGCCGGGCACCGAGAAGAGCCCGACCGCGACCATCACGTTCTCTAGGTTCGGCCCGAGCATCGAGACGAGCCAGATCGCGAACAGGATGCCGGGGAACGCCAGGATGACGTCCATCGCCCGGCCGAGCAGCGCGTCCGGGAGCCCGCCGAAGTAGCCGGCCACCAGCCCGAGCGGCACGCCGATCAGGAGCGCGATGCCGACCGCGATCAGGCCGACCGGGAGCGAGATGCGGGCACCCCAGAGCATGCGGCTGAGGATGTCGCGCCCGAGGTTGTCGGTGCCCAGCGGGAAGCGCGCCGAGGGCGGCTGCAAGCGGGCGTCGAAGAACATCGCGGTGGGGTCGTAGGGCGCCAGCAGCGGCCCGACGACCGCCAGCACGACCATCGCCGCCAGCAGGAGCGCACCGGCCACTGCGATGCGGTTGCGCCGGTAGCGCCGGACTGCATCGGCCGTCAGGCTGCGCGGCCGGCGCGCCAGCGGGGTAGCCGCGCGCGGATCCGGGTAGGCCCGGACGGTCGTCGTCGCGCTCATGGCATCACCTCAGCGGGCAACCGCGCACGTCGAGCAGCGGAGTTTCGCGGCGCCTCGGCGAGCCCTCCTCGGGCTAGTTGCCGGCGTGCCGCCCGCCGGGCCCGGTCGGCGCTACGCCTGCCCATAGCGGATGCGCGGATCGAGCCAGCCGTAGAGCAGGTCGATCAGCAGGTTGACCATCACGAAGGTGAAGGCGGCCACCAGCACCACACCCTGCACCATCTGGTAGTCGCGCTGGCGGATCGCCTGGATCGCGAGCGTGCCGATCCCGGGCCAGTTGAAGATCGCCTCGACGATCACCGCGCCGCCGAGCAGGCTCCCGAACTGCAACCCGATCACCGTCACCACCGGGATGAGCGCGTTCTTGAGCGCGTGGCGCAGCACGATGGTGGCCGGGGCGAGCCCCTTCGCCCAGGCGGTGCGGATGTAGTCGAGGTTGATCACCTCGATCATGCTGCCGCGCGTCAGCCGCGCGATCACCGCCGCCGGGTGCAGCCCGAGCGTGAGCGCGGGCATGACGAGGTGGAGGGCGGTGCCGTGGCCCATCACCGGCAGCCAGTTGAGGTTGACCGAGAACAGCAGGATGAAGAGCAGGCCCAGCCAGAACGTCGGCAGCGAGTAGCCGATCACGACCACGACCATGATCGCGTTGTCGACGAAGGTGTTCTGCCGGACCCCGGCCAGGATGCCGGCGGCCAGCCCGACCACGATCGCGAACGCCATGGCGCAGACCGCGAGCTGCGCCGTGTAGGGCAGCCGCACCCCGAGCTCCTGCACGACGGTGCGGCGCGTCTGGTAGGAGCGGCCGAGGTCGCCGGCGGCGGCGTTGGCGACGAAGCGCACGTACTGCTCCCAGACGGGGCGGTCGAGGCCGAGGTTCACGCGCACCTGCTCGACCTGCTCCTTGCTGGCGAAGTCGCCCGCGATGATCTGCGCCGGGTCGCCGGGCACGATCCGCAGCATCGCCACGACCAGGAAGCTGATGATGAGGAGCACCGGGACCACCGCCAGCACCCGGCGCAGCACATAGGTTCCCATCGGCACGCTCCCGCCATCGATTGGGCCGGGTCCGCTGCCGGCGGCCCCCTGGAGGCTCCGTCGGCAGCGGCCGCGGGCGCTACGTCTTGAGCCAGACGTCGTGCAGGAGGAAGCCACCGGCCGGGTGCAGGCGGAAGCCCTGGACCTCCTTGCGCACGGCCGTGTAGTTGTAGGGGTTGCCGATCGGCACCCAGGGCGCGGCCTGGACGATCATTTCCTCCGCCTGGCGGTAGACCGCGACGCGCTTGGCGTCGTCGAGCGTCGTCCGCCCCTGGAGGAGCAGCCGGTCGAGCTCGTCGGTGCTGTACCAGGCGCGGTTGGTGCCGCCCTTGTTGCCCGACCAGAAGAAGTAGTAGAGGATATCCGGGTCGCTGGCGCCGTAGATCGCCAGGAACAACTGGTGCTTGCCGGTGGTGGTCGCCTGGGTGAGCGCCGGCCCCTCCATCACCTTGATCTGGACGCCGATGCCGACCGCCTTGAGCTGGTTCTGCACGATCTGGGCGGTGCGCTTCTGCCAGTCGTCGTTGGTCGCCATCAGCTCGAACTCGAGCGGCTTGCCGTCCTTGGTGGCGATGCCCGCGTTCGTCGTGTAGCCCTCGTCGGCGAGGATCTGCTTCGCCTTCTCGGGGTTGTAGGTGTACGCCTTCTCCTTGATGCTCGGGTCGTAGCCCTGCATCGGCACGGCCAGCGGGCCGTAGAGCACCTCGGCGTGGCCGTCCCAGGCATGCTTGATGATCGCCTCGCGGTCGATGGCATGGCTGATCGCCATGCGGATCTTCTGGTTGTCGAGGAGGGGATAGGTGCAGTTCATGCCGAGGTAGCGGATGCCGTTGTTGATCTGCCGGTGGACGGTCAGGTTGGGGTTGCGCCCCGCCTCCTCGATGTTCACGGTCGGGATCGGGCCGATGTGGACCTCACCCGAGAGGAGCGCCGCCCAGATCGTCGCCTCCTCGGTCAGGATCTTGATCACCGCGCCGTCGGGGTAGGGGGCGCCCTTGTTCGCGTAGTAGGGCGCGGGCCACTTGAACTCCTCGTTGCGCGTGTAGACGATCTGGTTGCCGGGGATGATCTCCTTGAGCTTGTAGGGGCCGGAGCCGACCGGGTTCTGGGCGAAGTCCTCGCCGTACTTCTGGTAGGCGGTGGGCGAGACGATCTCGCGGCCGGCCAGGCCGTTGAAGAGCGGCGCGTAGGGTGAGGAGTAGTTGAAGCGGGCGATGTAGGGCTCGATGACGTCGATCCCGGTCAGCGGCCCGAAGGCGCTGGCGCCGGGCGCGGCGGTCTGCTTGTCGATGTAGTACTCGAAGGCCCATTTGAGCGCGGCGGCGTCGAGCGGGGTGCCGTCGGTGAACTTCACGTCGTCGCGCAGCCGGAACGTCACCGACAGGCCGTCCTCGGCGGCGGTCCAGTCGCGCGCCACCTGGCCGATGTACGACTTGTCGAGGTTCTGCACGCAGACGCGGTCGAAGATGAAGAAGTGCGCGGTGGAGTGCCAGGAGGTCTTGTAGGGGTTGAGCGTGTTGCCGCCCTGCGGATCGGCGATCACGAGCGTGCCGCCGCGCCGGGGCGTCTCGCTCGATGCCGGCGCCTGGGCCGGGGCCG
>JBHOQZ010000592.1:0-12653 GCA_042408635.1 Chloroflexota bacterium | reverse complement strand
GCTACGACCACATGCAGCAGCACACGGCGCAGCACCTCCGCTCGGCGGCGTGCGTCGCCGAGCGCGGCGCCCCCACGGTCAGCGTCCACCTCGGCGCCGCGACCGCGACCATCGACAGCGCGCGCGACCCGCGCGGCTCGCTGACGCCGGAGGCGGCCGAGCGGGTCGAGGAGCGGGCGAACGCCGTCGTCGAGGCGAACCGCGAGGTCGCCTGCTACGAGGTGCCGGCCGAGGCGGCCGCCGGCCTGGGCCTGCGCAAGCCGACCGAGCGCACGGGGCCGATCCGCATCGTCGAGGTGCCAGATTTCGACCGCTCGGCCTGCGGCGGCACCCACGTGCGCCGCACCGGTGAGCTCGGGATCATCAAGATCCGCCGCTGGGAGAGGCGCGGCACGCGCGCGGACGTGCCCGCGCTGGCGGCCGCCGAGCTCGTCACGCCAGGCGGGAGTGGGGGCGCCGCCACGGTGTTCCGAGTCGAGTTCGTGGCGGGGGGCCGGGCCCGGCGCGACTACCGCCGCAAGAACGAGACGGTTAACCGCCTGGCGAACGCGTTGAGCATCCGCGACACGGACGTCGCCGAGACGGTGCTGCGGCTGATCGAGGAGCACCGCGAGCGCGGCCGGGAGCTCCAGGCGCTGCGCAACCGGCTGCTCGACCACGAGGCCGCAGCGCTCTGGCGGGAGGCGGCGCCGAGCCCGCTGCGGGCCGGCGGCGCGGCCCGGATCGTCGCGCGCGCGGAGACCGGTCGCACCTTCGAGGAGCTGCGCTACCTGGCCGGCAAGATCGCCGAGCGGGGCGGCGCGGTGGCGCTGCTCGGGCTACGCGCCGCCGACCGTGGGCAGGTCGCCTTCGCGCGCTCGGCCGACGTCGGCGTCGACGTGGGCGCGCTGCTGCGCGAGGCACTCGGACCGCTCGGCGGACGCGGCGGTGGTCGGCCGGAGGCGGCGCAGGGCGGCCTGCCCGATCCGGGCCGCGTGGAGGCCGCCATCGAGGCGGCGCGGGGGCGCCTGCTGGCGGATTGATGCCCGACTACTACGATATCTCGGTCCCGCTGAGCAGCGAGACACCCGTCTACCCCGGCGATCCACCGGTCGAGCTGCGGCGCCTGCTCGACGTGGCACGGGGTGACGACTTCACGCTCTCGGCGCTCGCGCTCAGCCTCCACGCCGGCGCGCACGTGGATGCGCCCGCCCACTACGTCGCCGGCGGCGCCTCCATCGACGCGGTGCCGCCCGAGGTGTTCCTCGGGCCGGCACTGGTCCTCGACCTGACAGCCTGCGCGCGGACGATCGACCTGCCGGCGCTGCGGACGGCGCTCGCCGGGGCACACGCTCACCCGAAGGCGGCGGAGAACGGCGCGGCGCGGCTGCTGCTGAAGACGCGCAACTCGGCGCTCTGGCGGGCGTACCCGGGTCGGTTCGCGCCGAGCTGGGTCGGCCTCGACCCGGCGGCGGCCCGCTGGCTCGTCGCGCAGGGCGCGCGGCTGGTCGGGATCGACTACGCCACCATCGAGCCGCCACCGGCAGCCGCCGCTCGCACCACCTTCGACACGCACCGGACGCTGCTCGGGGCCGGGGTGGTGATCCTCGAGGGGATCGACCTGTCAGCGGTGCCGGCCGGGAGCTACGACCTGGTCTGCCTGCCGCTGCGCGTGGTGGGCGCCGAGGCGGCGCCAGCCCGCGTCCTGCTGCGGGAGCGGGAGGGACGGCCCCCCGGCCCCCCCAATCCTGGGGGTGAGGACGCGGCCCCCCGGCCTGGGGGGTGACGACGCGGCCCCGGCTGGGGGTGATGGGGGGCGGGCTATCGAGGCTGGGGGATGTTGGGTTGGTGGCCCCGACCGGCCCGGGTGGGAGTGTCGCACCGGCGACAGAGGCGGCGGGTGCGCGTGTAGTATGGTGGAGCCGGTGTCGGCCGGACGACGGTCGCCGGCCAGTCGCGGATGCGGCACGGCGCAGCCCCCGAGCCGGGGGCGTGCGCCGCAAGAGGGGTAGTGAAGCGATGAGCGAGATGGTGGGCTCCGAGCAAGGCGGCGTGGCGGATCGTCAGATCACCGCGCGCGAGTGGGGCGAGTTCGGCAAGAAGGTGATGGAGTTCCGGCGCCGGCTGCCCGAGCACGAGCAGTCGATGCTCGACCAGATCCTGCACGCCGCGTTCGTCGGCACGGGAGCCGAGGGCGACGTGCAGGGCTACAGCCTCTTCACGGGCGCCGAGATCACCTTCGACACCTGGCCGACCGAGCCGCCCCCGGGCCTCAACCGCATCTACGGGTAAGGGCGACGGCCCCCTCACCCCCAAGCCTGGGGGAACCGGCCGGGTACCCGCTGGTGGGTGGCGGGGACCGGCGGCGACGCCCCAGACAGACCCCCATCCGCTTAGGGCGCGATGGGGGTATGCTTTTTGGGGAGGCGCAGCGGGAGGTGAGGCGTGGACCACCGGCGTGGGCTCGAGTTGGCGCTGGCGGAGGCACAGGTAGGACTCGAGGAGGGGAGCGCGCCGATCGGCGCGGTGATCGTCGACGCCGCCGGCAACGTCATCGCACGCGGCCACAACCGGGAGCTGGTTGCCTGGGACAAGACGGCACACGCGGAGACGGAGGCGATTCGCCAGGCCGGCGAGCCCATCTTCGATCGCAACCGGGCCGCCACCTGGACGCTCTACACGACCTGGGAGCCCTGCTTGATGTGTGCGGCCGTGATCGTGCGCGCCAACCTTGGCACGGTCGTCTGGGCGGTGAGCGCGCCCGAGCCGGGCCGGATGCTCGCGCTGGCCGAGGCGGCGTACGGCCACGAACGGACGGCGCCGCTGGTGAAGGTTGCCGAGCCCGATCCCGAGCTCGCCGCGCGCTCGCGCGAGCTGAGAGCACAGGGGCCGACGCGCTGAGCCCGCGGTGGTCGGGGCGGCACCGGCGCGACGCCGCGATCGACGCCGGCGGCACCGCCGCCGAACAGTGATCGAAGGGTGAGCGCGTACGGTCCGAGTGCCGTGGCGGCGGGGTGCCGGCGGCACCGCCGCCGAACAGGCTTGGGGGGATCAACCCGGCCGGATGGAGGCCGGTTTCTCCAGCCGGCGCGCCGGCTGGACCGCTGACTGTGATCGGGCCATCGGCCCGGTCGGAGCCGGAGGGGAGAGCAGGATGGAGCCATTTGTCCGGTCGGGGCTGCAATCGCTGGAGGCGCAGCGGCAGGCCTATCTGAAGGCGATCGAGGGCCGGGCCGAGGCGCTGGACTGGTCCCCGGGACCGGAGATGAACAGCATCGCGGTGCTGGTCGCCCACGCCTGGGGCTCAATGCGCTTCTGGCTGAGCGGCGCGGCCGGCCGCCAGGTCCAGCGCGACCGCGACGCCGAGTTCCGCACGCAGGGTCAGAGCGCGGCCAACCTGGCCGCCTACGTCAACCGCTGCGCAGACGACGCCCGCGCGGCGCTGGCGGCGCTCGACGCCCACCAGCTCGGCCAGACGGTCCACCTGCGCGACCAGGACCACAGCGCGGCCTGGGCGGCGCTGCACGCCTTCGAGCACTGCGCCGAGCACCAGGGCCACGTCGGCCTGACGCGGCAGCTCTGGGAGCAGCGCGGCCGGTAGGCGCGGGGTCGGCACTGGGCGGCATAGCGTGGGCCCCACCTGCGCCTCCCGCCACGCCCGATCACGCGCGGGGGCAGCCGGCAACGCGGCGCCTTCTCGGAGCAGTGGTGAGCGCATTGTCCGCGGCAGGGCTCCGCGCCGGGGGTGGCCGGCAAGGAGTGCAGGTTACCACTCGACATAAACACCCGCGGCGTCGTCCGAGTGTTTGAAGCGGATGTGCTGCCAGGCGGGATCGGCGTCCTCGGCGGTCCGCTTCAGGTCGAGGAGGCGCGGCAGGCCGCCTGCTCCCAGCTCGCCTAGGAGCCAGGCCCGGTCGGCGGGGTCGGTCAGCGTCCGGCCGGGCGGAACGAGGCCGTCGGTGCCAAGCAGGACGCCGCGCACCCCTGCCAGCGGCCGATCGATCGTTTCGATGTAGGGCAGGAGCGCCGGGTCGCCGTTGACCACGCCGACGCCCGAGCCGTCCGGCGCGTTGTGCTTGCGGAGGCGCAGGGCACGGGTGAGCGCCTGCACCTCGGGTCGGGCGCGAGCGGCGCGCGGCGTCAGCCCGGCCTCGGCGGCGATCCGGCCGATGAGGGCGAACACCTGGGCGTCGAAGGCGGCGTTGCGGTCCGTCGTCACGAGCGCCGAGCCGCCGTCGCGGTCGACGACAAGGCACCAGGAGTCGGAGACGGAGGCGACCTGGAGCCGGCCCGCGCCGAAATCGAGGCGGGCCAGCGTGGCCGACGAGGCGGGTGGATCGTCGAGCGGCACACACTGCCGGGCTGCGAGCTGCCGCGTCGCCTCGCCCAGCCGCGCGTTCAGCCGCCCGAGCAGATCCTTGACGTCGCACCCAGCAGCGGCTCGGCCGTCGCGCAGCAGGGCAGCCCTGAGCACCTGGGCGGCGAAGCGCGCCCCGGTCAGTCCGGCTGCGGCGAGCGCAGGAATCGGGGCAAGGCTGGTCGTGCCGTCGAACACGCCGACCAGGAGCGTGTCGCCCGCGGCGAGCAGGGCAAAGGCGTCTTCGTTCGGGCCCGTCGCGGCACCGGCCGCGGTGAGCGCCTGGACCCGAACGGTCATCGCGGCAAGCCCGAGCGTGCGTACGGTCTGCACCTCGCGCTCGGCAAGTGTGCGCAGCGCCTCCGCGATCAGGTCGTCGAGCGCGAGCGGGGTCGACACGCCTTCACCATCCCTTCCCGCTCCCCGCGGCCGTCGGCAGGGGCCGATCGGGGGGAGGCCCGCGGCCAAGCAGCAGGCAATCGCGGGTGTCCTGGCCGTCGGCGCCGCGGGCCAACCGGTGCGAGCCGGCCGCGCGACCGCCCGATCTGCGGCGAGGCCCGGGCCGGGAACTATCCTACCGTGCAGGACGCACCGGCGCCGCCGGCTGCCGTCGGCCGCGACGCCGGGTTGCGGCGGGACGGGGCCGGGTCGGGTGCGCGGTGGGCGCGGCCGGGCGCGGCAGGGCCTGGCTGGGGGCCGGGGAAGGCGCTGCCAGCCGGGGTGGCCAGCCGGCCACTATAATTCAGGGGAGCCGGGGACGGCGGGGAGGCGACGATGTGGGCCGAAGCGGCGGTGGTGCGGGCAGCGGACTGGCGGGCCGCGCTGGCACGCGCGATCGGGGAGACGCTGGCGACGTTGCCGCGCGGTCGGTCCATCGACCTGGCGCTCCTCTTTGCGTCGGCCGACTACGCCGGTGAGTTCCCGGCGTTGGCGCGCGCCGCCCAGGTGGGCACGGGGGCGCGCGTCATGCTCGGCTGCAGCGGCCAGGGCGTGATCGGTGGCGCGCGGGAGATCGAGGGTGAGCCGGCGCTCGCGCTGCTGCTGCTGTCGCTGCCGGGCGCTGACCTGCGGCCGGTGCGCTTCACCCAGGCGACATTCGACGCGGTGGCCCGCGGGGCGACGTGGCCTCGCCTGACCGGCGCGCCCCCGGACGACGTCAACGGCTGGCTGCTTTTCGCTGACCCCTTCCACCTCGAGTGCGAGCGCCTCGTCGCGGCGCTCACCACCGCCTACCCCGGTGCGCCGATCGTGGGTGGCCTCGCCTCGGGGGAGCCGCGCCGGCGCGTCACGCACCTCTTCCTCGACGGGGCGGTCCACACCGAGGGTGCGGTCGGGGTCGCGATCAGCGGGCCCTTCGGGCTGCGCACGATCGTGGCGCAGGGTGCGCTGCCGATCGGCGAGCCCTGGACGATCACCGGGGTCGACGGGTATTCCGTCGAGACGATCGGCGGCCGCCGCGCCTACGAGGTGCTGGTCGATACGTTCAGGGCGTTGCCGCCCGCGCTCCAGCGCCGCGCTCAGCGCAACCTGCTGGTGGGCCTCGCCATCGACGAGTCGAGGGAGCAGTTCCGGCACGGCGACTTCCTCATCCACAACCTGGTCGGGATCGATCCGGCCCGCGGCACGATCGCTATCAGCGCGCGGGCGCGCATCGGCCAGACGATCCAGTTCCAGTTGCGCGACGCCGAGACGGCAGACGCCGACCTGAGCGAACTGCTCAGCGCCGAGCGCATCGCCCAGCTTGCCGCCGGCATCGAGCCGCTGGCCGGCATCCTCTGCTCCTGCAATGGGCGCGGGCGCGGCATGTTCAGCGTGCCCGACCACGACGCGGCGCTGGTGGCGCGCCGGCTGGGCCGGCTACCGCTGGCCGGTTTCTTCTGCAACGGGGAGATCGGCCCGGTCGGCCAGCGCGCCTTCATCCACGGCTTCACCGCCAGCCTCGCGCTCATCGTCCCGCGGCCGTAGCCCTGCCGTGATCCCGTTCGGCCTGGCCTTCGCGCTCGCCGCCGCCCTCGCCCCCGCCGCGCTGGGCTTGCTGCGGCGTCTGCCCGGCGCCACCGGGCGGCGCATCCTCGTCGCCACCTCGGCGGTCCACCTCACCAACGACGCCTGTTTTTCGCTGCTCTACCCGCTGCTGCCGTTCATCGCGGCCGACCTCGGCCTCTCCTACGCCGAGGTGGGGTTGCTCAAGGCGGTGTTCTCCTTCGCCTCGAGCGTCTTCCAACTGCCGACCGGCATCCTCGCTGAGCGGCTCGGGGAGTACACGCTGCTGCTTGCCGGCAACCTCTGGGTTGGGCTCGGATTGGGGGTGATGGCGCTCGCCGGGAGCTACTCGCTGCTGGTGGCGGCCTCGCTCCTGGCGGGGATCGGCGGCAACGCCCAGCACCCGCTGGCGCCGGCGCTCGTCTCGCGGGCCTACGAGCCGGCCGCCGTTGCTCATGGGACCGCCCGCGTCGCGCGGCAGGCGACGGCGCTGGGCACGCTCAACTTCGCGGGCGACCTGGGCAAGCTGTTCGGCCCATTCGTGGTCGGCCTGCTCGTGCCGACGTTCGGCTGGCAGGCGGCGCTCGCGGTGTTCGGCGGCTTCACCGCCGCCTTCTCGGCTGGGCTCCTGCTCGACCGCCGCACCGTCACGGTCGACATCGAGCCGGTGGGCAAGCCGGACGTGAGCCGGCGCGCGGCCGATAACACCACCGCGGCCGGCCCGGCGGCGCCCGAGCGCGGGCTCGGCGCGCGGCCAGGGTTCGGCACGGTGCTCTTGATGGGCGGCCTCGACTCGGCCACGCGCGCTGCCGCGCTCACCTTCCTGCCGTTCTGGTTCGCGGCGGGCGGGTTCGACGCGCCCGCGATCAGCCTGCTCCTCGGCGTGATCCTGGCGGCCGGCGCCGCCGGCAAATTCCTCTGCGGCTGGCTGAGCGACCGCTTCGGCCTGCCGGCGACGATCGTGGCGACCGAGCTGACCACGGCGCTGACGCTCGTCACCTTCCTCGTCGCGCCGCCGGTGGCGGTGGTGCCCGTGGCGCTCCTCTTCGGCTTCGCGCTCAACGGCACCTCCTCGGCGCTCACCGCGGCGATCGCGCTGTTCGTGCCGGGCGAGCGGCGTGCCCGCGCTTACGGCGCCTACTTCACCGCCTCGCTCGTGACCTCGTCGCTCGCACCCCTGCTCTACGGGGTGCTCGCCGATCAGGCCGGGCTGCCGATCGTCTTCGTGCTGCTGGCCGCCACCACGGCGGCCATCGCCCCGCTCGTCGTCCCCATCCGTGGCGCGCTCGCGCACGCGCGCTGAGCCGGCCGACCGCGGCCGAGATGCATGAGTACCGATGCCGATGCCACGTGCCTTCGTCCTGGTTCCCGGCCCGATCTGCGGCCCGGCTACCTGGGTCGGCGTCGCGGACGCGCTGCGTGCGCGCGGGTTCGACGTGGTGATACCCGCGCTCAGCCCACCGCCGGCCGACGTCCCCGGCGGGCAGCGCTCGCAGTGGCAACACCACGTCGGCTGCATCCTCCAGGCGGCCACCCAGCTGCGACCCGGGCAGCCGATCGCGCTGGCCGGTCACAGCGGCGCCGGGCCGTGCTGGCCGAGCCGCAACTCCGAGGCCTCGACTTCTTCACCGAACCGATCCCGCTCCCTGACACCTGGCCCCGCCTCTACCCGCCGCCCCCACCCGCCCCCGAGGACCGGCACACCGATCACCCCGCAACCGTGGGGAGCCAAGCAGACCACCCCCCAGCCTTGGTGGGTCGGGGGGGCCACCCGCCGGCCGCCTACCTCCAGTTCTCCGCCGCCTACGACGTGCCGGCCGGGGCGGCCAGGCGGCTCGGCTGGCCCTACCGGCGCCTCGATGGCGGCCACTTCCACCTCGTAGGCCGGTAGCCGTCGCCGAGGCGCTCGTCGAGCTCGCTCAGACCGCGGCCGGCGGGTAGCCCCCGGCCGTGGTCGGCGCCGGAGCAGCGCCGGCCGGCCGGTTGATATCCCACTCGGCGCCGGCGCCGCCCAGCGGCAGGCGGATTTCGAAGACGGTGCCGAGGCCCTCGCCGGGGCTGGAGGCGCGGATGGTGCCCCCGTGGCGCTCGATGATCGAGCGGCAGATGTAGAGCCCCAGCCCGAGGCCGGGCACGTTCTGGCGCGCGGCGTTCGGCGCCCGGCTGAACGGCTGGAAGATCGTCTCCTCGGCGCCAGGTGAGAGGCCGATGCCCTGGTCCTCGATGCGCACGACCACGCCGCCGAACTCGGCGCGCACCTCGACCAGGATCTCCCCACCGCGCGGGCTGTACTTGATGGCGTTGTCGATCAGGTTGGTGAGCACCTGCTCGAGCCGGTCGGCATCGCCCACCACCTGCCCCGGCGTGCCGACGAGGCGGAAAACGAGCGTGTGGTGCTCGCCGAGCTGGTCGCGGTAGCGCTCGACCAGGGCGCGCACCTGCGCCACCAGGTCGAGGGGCTCGGGCCGCAGCGGCAGGCGCCCCGTGTGGATGCGCGAGACGTCGAGCAGGTCGGCCGTGAGGGTGGTCAGCCGGTCGGCCGCCTCGTTGATGGTCGTGAGGGAGCGCAGCAGGCGCTCGCCCTCGATCTCACCGCGCGCATGCACCCGCATCAACATCTGCGCGAAGCCCTTGATGCTGGTGACCGGTGTGCGCAGCTCGTGGGCCGCGATCGAGAGGAACTCATCGCGCGCCCGGATCGCGGCCTGCGCCTCCTGGTAGAGCCGGGCGTTGTCGATCGAGAGCGCGGCCCGGCGCGCCAGCTCCTCGGCGAGCGGCAGGTCGGCGGTCGTATAGTGCGGCGAGGTGCCGGTGCGGCCACACGCGATCGAGCCGAGGGTCCGGCCGCGCGCCAGCAGCGGCACGACCAGCAGCGACCGCACGCGCAGCGCGCGCAGCACCGCCAGGTGCTCGGGGTTGCGCGCGTAGACCTCGACGAGGACCTGGTCGTTCAGGTCGCGCACGAGCACGGGCTCGCCCCGGCGCAGGGCGACCGCCACGAAGTTGTTCGTGCCGGGCTCCGGCGGGAAATTGCGCAACCGGCGCACCAGCGAGTCCTTGGTCGGGTCGCTGTGCGAGCTGACCAAGCGCCGGATCGACCCGTCCGCCTCGATCATGTCGATAACGCAGTAGTCGGCCAGCGTCGGTACGGTCAACCGCGCGAGCTTCTGGAGCGTGGTTTCGAAGTCGAGCGAGCCTACCAGCGCATCGCTCGCCTCGCTGAGAAAGCGCAGGCGGTCCTCGGGCCGCTCGCGCGCCGCCGTGCGCGCCACCAGGGCATCGCGCATCTCGCCGAACGCCGTCGCCAGCCGGGCGATCTCGACGATCTGCGTGCGGGGCAGCGGCACCGTCATGTCGCCGGCCGCGAGGTGATCGGCGGCACGCGCCAGCCCGCGCAGTGGGGAGACGAGCCAGGTCGCGGCCGCGGCACCGACCGCCGCCGCCAGCACGATCACGACCAGGAACACGACGAAGGCCAGGTCGCGCCCGACCTGGACGCTGGCGAGCGCGCTGGCGGCCGGGTACTCGACCACAACGCCCCAGCCGAGACCCGGCACCGCGGCATAGCCGACGAACTGCTCCCCGGTCTCGGCGCGGTAGCGCAGCGAGCCGGCGGCGCCGTTCGCCGCGACGAAGGCGGCCACCGGGGGCACGGCGCGCAGATCGGCGAGGAAGCCCGCGGCGTCGTGCGGCGCGGCGATCAAGCGGCCCTGATCGTCGACAAGGGAGACGGTAATGCCCGCGGTGCTGGTGTCGCGGGCGAGCAGGTCGCGGAGCCGCTCGGCCGGCAGGACCGCCACCACCAGACCATCCGCCGCCGGCCCGGTCTGGCCCTGGCCGCTCCGGCCGATCGGCGCGCTCAGACCCAGCCGGCCGCCCGGCGGGGGCGCTGCGCCGTCGGTCGGCAGCTCGAGATCGAGGCGCACGCCGGAGCCGGTCCGGGCCTGCGCGAACCAGGCGGTGCCGGCCACATTCCCGAGTAGACCACCATCGCTGCGGGCGCGGATCGTGCCATCGGCGTCGATCGTGGCAACCGCGAGCAGATCGCGGTCGGCGGTGCTGGCGGCCTGGAGGGTGGCCTGCTGGACGGCCGGGGGCTGTGCCAGGAGATCGGGCACCGCCGCCAGCGCCACCACGAGCGCCCGGCGCGCCTGGAGGTAGTCGCCGACGTCCTGCGCCAGATCGATGGCGAGCCGCTCCTGCCGCGCCAGCGACGCGTCGGCCTCGGCTCGCTGCTCGTAGTCGGTGACCAGGGTCACGGCGAAGGTGAGCGGCAGCGCCGCCGCGGCCGCCAGCGCCAGCGCCAGCCGCATGCGGAGCGACGCGGGGTCGACGCGCCGCAGGCGCGGGGCGAGCCAGGGCAACAGGGCGATGACGAGGCCGAAGCCGTTGTAGTAGGCGAACGAGGTGAAGGCGCGGTTCGGCAGCGAGTCGGGCGGCCCGAAGGCGCTGAGCGCGGCGCCCAGCAAGAGGTGGGCGCCCCACTCGACGGGCCGGGGCAGGTCGCGGCGGAGCTGCGCGACCACGACCGCGACGCCGCCGACCAAGAACCCGACGCCGTAGAGCGGCAGGACAGGGCGGATGGGATCGAAGATGAAGGAGGAGTACTGCCCCGGCAAGATGAGCATGATGAGGCCGTTGCAGGCGGCGCTGAGGCCGAGCAGCACGGCGAAGTAGTCGCCCTGGCGCTCACCAGGCACGGCGTCGGCCGGCGGCCCGATCCACCGGGGGAGCAGCGGGGCCAGGGCAGTGCCCAGACCAAGAATCGTGTAGACCGTCAGCGCGGTCCAGCCGCCCACGAGCGCCGCGCTCACCCCGAGCAGCACGATCGGCAGGCCGGCCAGGGCGTGGGCGAGGACGGCCAGCGCGCGGGGCGGCGAGAACACCGCCACGCCCAGCAGCGCGGCACCCCCCAGGATGAGCCAGGCCCCCCAGGTGCCGAGGAACGGCTGGAGGAGCGCGTAGGAACGGCTGCTGAACTGGTGCGGGGTGACGAAGGTGAGCGCGCCGACCACGCCGCAGAACGCCCCCACGGCAAACGGCAGCAACCCCGGCGTCAGCGGCGGCCGCCCCGAGCGCGCGAGCAATTCGGACGTGGCTACCCCGGCCAGCCGTGCCTGCCCAGCGCTCGCGTCGCGCCGGTCGCGCGCCGGGGCCTCCGGCGCCACCACGCCCATCACACCAACCTCACCCGGCACGGCCTGCGACCGAGCCGACCCTTCGCCCTCGCGAGACTCTACCCTGCCGGGGTGCCCACTGGCAATGCAGGCGGCCGGGCGTGGCAGAGGGCGACTGCTCTAGCCGGAGCTCAGTCCGGGGGTGGATCGGTCCGCCGCGGCGCGGTCCGGTGGTCGTCCCGGGCGGCATGGATCTCGTCGGGCTGCACCTCGCGCTGCTCCTGCGCCTCGTGGAAGAGCGCGTGCTGGGCGCGCCGCTGGACGTCGGGATCGCTGTGGCGCTGGTCTTCCTTGACCCGGTGCGTCTGCAACTGGAAGAGGACGAGCACGCCCACCACGACGCCCAGCGTGAGGCCGAAGAGGAGCGTTTCGACCGGCTGCGTCCACTGGATGAAATGCTCCAGGAACGTGACCGCCATGAGGACGATGACGACGCTGACGATCTTCTCCTCGAGGTCGTTGAGCGTCTCGACGCCGAGCGCCGTGGGCAGGTTGAGCGGGGCAATGAAGAGCGCATAGAGGCCGACCCCGATGATGTAGAACACGACCGCCTTGAGCATGACGCTGACGACCTCGAGGAAGCGCACCGTCAGCTCCGCCTCGCCGATGTCGCCGCTGAGCGCCGCCCCCAGACTGCTCCAGGTGCGCTGGACGGCGAGCGCCGCGCCCAGCACGAAGAGCGCCACCGCCACCAGCAGCACCGCCGCCACCGCCAGCAGCACCACGAAGCGCGTGCGCCCGATTACGTTGGCCAACGGGGCATAGGGCGTCGGTTCGCGCCCCTCAGCTCCGCTGCCGTCCCGTGCCCGCCCCGCCGAGCGCGCGCGCTCCCTCTCCCCGACCCTTCGCACCTGCTCCCGGCCTCCCCCGATCACCGTCGCCACAGCCGCAGCGGATCGGTCCCTCGCACAACGCGTGCCAGTCTGGCGGCCGGGCGCCCCTCTCCCCCCGACTGGCAGCGCCCAGACGGCCCGGAGCCCGGGCGGCCCGCGGCGCCGGCCGGGTGCGCCGGGGCGTTTGCTCCCGGCGGGCCCGGCGGAGTATAACCGGACCCGGCACAGCAGCGTCAGCGGGGGTGAGCGATGGCGCGCGGGGAGCGCGGGACGGATCGGCGACCGGCCAGGCCGGAATCCCGCCGGTCGCCGGGTGGCCGGGGC
>JBHOQZ010000589.1:0-7313 GCA_042408635.1 Chloroflexota bacterium | reverse complement strand
GCCGCCCCCACCGCCCAGGCCTCCCCTACCGCCAGCCGCTAATGCACCACGCCTCGCACCTGGCGCAGTGTTGCGCCGGGTGGGAGCCGCGCCGGCCAAGGGTAGGTTGCCGATGGCGACGCTCCCAGTCAGCCGTTGATGTGGATTTGTCCGCCAAGGACAGGTGACGGAACAGGATCTGCCGATGCCGCGCGTTGGAGGGGAAATCGTCTTCCCTCACCACTCGCCGGACGCTACGGGAGGGCGAGCGGTCGGTCAAGGCGCGGAGGAATTGACGGATGTCGCTGCTGTCGTGGATCGTGTTGGGCTTGATCGCGGGCGTGCTCGCCAGTTGGCTCTACCCGGGACGCCGTCCCGGCGGACTCCTTGGCGCGCTGATCGTGGGCATCGTGGGCGCCCTGGTCGGCGGCTACCTCGCCGGTGCCCTGACCGGGGTGGATCCGGTGCAGGGCCCCCTGGACCTGACCAGCATCGTCGTGTCCGTCCTCGGCGCCCTGCTCGTGCTCTGGGTCTTGGGAGCCCTGCGAACTCGGCGACTGTAGGCCGGCACCGATAGTGCAGTCACTTACTGCAGGTACTGGCGCCGTCCCCTCGACACCATCACCCGGCGCTTGAGCACCGAAAGCCCGAAGGCGGGTGAGACGTCAGGCAGGTGCTAGCCGACGAGGAGGAACTGGCGCGGGGCGGCGGGATCCTTGAGGGCGGGGCGGTTGAGCGAGAATGGCGCGATCGGGTAGCGGGTGCGGCCCTCGGTCGCCAGCTCGCTCATGATGCGCCCGATCAGGCTGGCGAACTTGTAGCCGTGCGCCGCGCCGTTGGCGACCGCGATCTGCGGGTGCTCGGGCAGCGTGTCGAGGATGAAGTTGCGGTCCGGCGGCATGTCGTAGAGGCAGGTCTTGGTGTAGAGCACCGGCCCGAGCGAGCCGGGCAGCCGCGCCGCGAGGAAGCGGTGGAGGCGGTCGAACGCCGCCTGGTCGACGTCGAAGGTGCGCGTGTCGGGCGTGACGACCCGGCCGCCCACATCCTGGCCGGCCTTGGTGGCGACCTCCCCGTAGACGGGAAAGCCGTAGTACGACTCGTCGACGCCGTGCCAGATCCAGATCGGGAAGCGGTCGGGGGCGAAGTCGCGCAGGTTGGGCGTGGCGTAGTAGGTGACCTGCTCCTGGGTCACCGTCAGGCGCAACTCGACGCCGAGCGGGCGCAGCAGCCGGTCGGTCCATGAGCCGCCGCAGATCACGAGCCGCCGGCAGGCAAAGGTGCCGGCGTCGGTGTCCAGCTCGACCGTGTCGCCCACCGGGCGGATGCGGCGGACGGGCGTGTGGTCGAGCACGGTGGCGCCGCGGGCGCGGGCGAGCGCGACGTGCACGGCGTTGCCCTTCTTGGCGTCGACGAGGCCGCTGTCCTTCTGGTAGAGGACGCCGTGCTGCGGTTCGAGGTGCCACTGCGGCCAGCGCCGCATCGCCTCCTCGGCCGAGAGGTCCTCGAACGGGATGCCGTGGCGCGTCATGGCGGCGGCGTAGTTCTCGAGCGCCTTGGCCGCCTGCTGGCCACGCGGACCGACGTCGAGTCCGCCGGTCTTGACCACGAGCTGCACGCCCGACTCGGCCTCGACCTCGGCCCAGCAGGTGTAGGTGTGCGGCGCGAGCGCCGTGTAGTCGGGCGAGTGGTAGGAGAGGCGGATGATGCGGGAGTGGTCCTGCGAGCCGCCGCGGTGGTGGCCCAGTTCGAACTGCTCGAGGCCCAGCACCTCGCGGCCCGCCACGCGCGCGAGCCAGTAGAGCGCGCCGCTTCCCAGCCCGCCGCACCCCAGCACGATGTATTCGTACGCCGTCTTCACCGCACCCCTCCCACCGGCGCCGCTCGGGCGAGCCCGCGTACCCGCCGACATCGCCCGCCGGCGTGATCCAGCGCGGCCGCGCCCCGGCGCCCGGTTCCACGCTGGGCGGCATTATAACAACGCGGCCGGCCCGGGACTCAACGCAGCATCGGGAAACGCTTCGCGCCACGCCGCGCGGGGGTAATGAAGCTTGTGGCTATGATCACCTGCCCACGCGGCGGCGCCGAGGCCGCCAGGGTGCCGTTGCGAGCAGCGCCACGGGCTAGAATGAAGCAATGAAGTGAGGACGGGCGCTGGCACGGTGCGACGCCTGGCCGCGCCGGCGCCACGGCGGGCGCAAACCGCCAGGAAGCCAGCCAGCCCTTGCCTCGCTCCCGCCCGGCGACCGTCGCACAGCGCGGCGAAGGGCCGGGTTCGGGAGGCGCGGCGGCGCGCGGGGCGGCAGGAGGGAAATAGTCATGACGGTCGAGCACAGCCCGGCGACCCGGGCGGCGATCTGGGGCACCCCCGAGGCGATGCGGCGCCTGCTGCACGAGGGCTGGGAGGCGGCGGGGACGGCCGCGGCAGCGCTCGCCACCGAGGTGCGCGTCTTCCTCGTCGGCACCGGCAGCAGCTACCACGCCGCCTGCTTTGCCGAGAGCCTGCTGCGCGCCGTGGGGGTCGATGCCTGGGCGGTGTCGGCGTTCGAGTTCACGCGCTACCCGCGGCCGCCGCACGTCTCCGACGGCATCGTCGTCTTCAGCCACCGCGGCACCAAGCGCTACTCGCTCGACGCGGTCGAGCTGGCGATCGCCAACGGCGAGCGGCCGCTCCTGATCACCGGCCAGGGCGCCGAGCTCCCCGCCGGGCTGAACGCGCTCGTGCTCGAGACGGTGCCGCAGGAAACGTCGTCGATGCACACCGTTGGCCTGCTCGGCGCTGTGACCGTCAGCGCCCAAATCGCGATCGCGCTGGGCGAGCGCACGGGCATGGTGGCGGTGGCGCACGCGCTGCGCGCCGGGCTCGAGCGGGTGCCCGACGCGCTCGACGCCATGCTCGAGCGCAGCGGCGCCGTGCGCGTCCTCGCCACCGAGGTGGAGGCGCGCCACGCCCGCTACTTCTTCGCCGGGCAGGGGCCGAACCGCGCGACCGCGCCGGAAACCGCGCTCAAGGTCGTCGAGAGCTCCTACGCGATGGCCGTCGGCATGGAGCTCGAGCAGCTCATCCACGGACCGCTCGTCGCGGTCGAGCCGACCGACCTGGTGACGGTGATCGCGCCGCCTGGCCCCTCGCTCGAGCGCGCCACCGACCTCCTGCGCGCCTGCGAGCAGATCGGCTGCGCCACCTGGCTGCTGGGCGGCCCGTCGGAGACGCGCCCGACCTACCACGACCCGCTGCCGGACCTGCCCGAGCCGCTGACGCCGTTCCCGGCGCTGCTGCTCGGCCAGCTCCTGGCCTACCACCTCGCCGGCCTGCGCGGCACCAACGCCGACAGCTTCCGCCTGGAACACGCCCCCTACGAGCAGGCGATCAAGGCGCTTACCCTGTAGCCCCCGGCCCCCCAGCATGGGGGGCTGGGGGGCCACCTACGGCAGCCGTGAGAGCTCGGCGATCAGGCGCACGATCCGGTAGGCGGCCAGCATGTCGGGGCGCGTGTAGCGGACGGTTCTGCCGTCGACCCGCTCGACCCGCTCGATCATCTCCGCCCGGTCGGCGAACACCGGCCGGGCGAGGCTCACCTGCACCTCGACCGGGCCGGGCACCACCAGTGGCGGCACGTCCCCGCGCTCGCGCAGCGCCATCGCGGCGGCCTCGCGCAGCGTGCCGCAGGCGACGCGCGGGTGCGGCGCCTCGGCGGTCATCTGCCCCCGGCTCTCCTTGACGATCACCGTGACCACGCGCTCGCCCAGCAGCTCGCGCGCCTCGCGCGCCACCACCTGGTCGCCCGCCACCAGCACGACCGGCACGCCGAAGTGGCCGCAGACCGCCGCGTTCAGGCCGAGCTCGCCCATCGAGCGACCGTTGACCTGCACGTCGAGGAGCGTGCCGGTGAAGGTGTGGCTGAGCACCGAGGAGCCCGCCCCGGCGCGGCCGTGCACGCCGACGAACATGGCGCGGTCGTAACCGCGGTCGACCCCATCGACCATGCCGAGGAGGCGGGGCTTGCCGCGCAGGAGCGTGGCGCGCTCGTCCAGCTCCTCCGGGATGATGTTGCGGAAGGGGCCGTGGACATCGGCCACGGTGACGCGCGCACTCGGATCGGCGTCGAAGATGCCGGCGACGACCGCGCTCGCCTCGGAGGTCATCAGGCGCCGCGCCCGCTCGTATTCCGGGTTGCCCTTCTGCCCCTCCTCGCTATCCACCACCCCCGCGATCCCCTCGATATCCACCGTCACGAAGACCCGCACCATTTCCCTCCCGCCTGAACTCCACAGCCGCGCCGCCGCATCCGCTGAGATCCGCCCGCACCGCGAGCCCGCTAATCGGCATCGACCCATGCCCGCACGGCCGCCGGCCGCGCCCACACTATATACTGAACCGAAGCCCACAGCCGGCCGAGGTGAATGCAATGACTGATCCCGCATACGAGACGCCCCGGAACACCGCGACGGACGCGGCGAGCAGCCCGCATAACGAGTTCTCCGACGAGCAAGCGCGCCGGCTACGATCGCTGACACGGGAAGAGATCGACGCCCGCCTGGTGGAGATGGCCGACGATTGCCAATACCAGGCCGAGGTTGCCGAGTTGATGCACCAGTTCGAGCCTAGGGCGGAACCCGTCCAGCGATCGTGGTGAGCCGCGACGCGATGCACGCCAGCAGTCCGGTCGTCATCGTCTTGCCCTGCACGACACTGCGCCCAGGCCGGCGGCTGTATCCGACCCAGGCTGTTCTCCGCGCCGGATGGGGGACTGCGCGCGGATACGGTTGTGCTAGCCGATCAAATTCGGACAGTCGACAACGGCCGCTTGCGCCTTCGCCTCGGTTTGCTTTCGGCCGCCGCAATGCGGGCGGTCGACGCCGCGCTCGCCATCGCGGTCGGCCTCGAACCGTAGCGTCCCTATCGGAGCAGGCGAAACGACCGGGCACCGTGGGTTCGGACGTGTCTTACGGGCGGATGAGGATCTTCATCTCGCTGGGCTGGCGGCGCAGGGGCTCGAAGCCGCGCGTGATCGCCTCCTCGAGCGGGACGATGCTGGTGATGAGCGCGGCCACGTCCAGCCGCCCCGACGCCAGCAGCGCCAGCGCCGTGTCCACGTCGCGCGAGGTGTAGACGCGCGAGCCGATCACGTGCAGCTCCTTGACGCTGATCGCCCGCAGGTTCACCGGCGGCGCCACCCCGTGCACCCCGCCGATCAGCACCGAGCCCCGGTTGCGCGCCGCCTGGATCATCACATCCGCCGCGCTCGGGTGCCCCGCCACCTCGACGACCACGTCAGCGCCCTCCCCGTCGGTCAGGCCGCGCAGCACCGCGACCGGGTCCTCGCTCCGTGGGTCGACCGTGTCGAAGCCCGCCCGCGCGCAGAAGGCACGGCGCGGCTCGCTCGGCTCCGAGACGACGACCCGGGTGGCGCCCGCCGCCCGCGCGACCACGGCACAGAGGTAGCCGATCGGCCCGCCGCCGATGACGAGCACCGTGTCGCCCAGCCTCACCCCGGCGCGGTCGATCATGTGGACCGCGACCGCCACCGGCTCGGTGAGCGCCGCCAGCTCGGGCGCCAGCCCCTCGGGCACGGCGTGGAGGCGGTCGAGCGGGGCGCGCATGTACTCGGCCGCGCCGCCCTCGGCGTGAACGCCCAGCACGACCAGCTCACGGCAGGCGTGCTCGTTGCCCTCGCGGCAGGCACGGCAGCGCCCGCAGACGACGGTCGGCTCGAGGGCGACACGCTGGCCAACCCGGAAGCCGCGCGCCTCCCCCTCGGGCGGCAGCGCCGCGATCTCCCCCACGACCTCGTGCCCGAGCACGTGGGGCGGGTTGTCGCCCGCGATCTCGCCCGCCCAGAGGTGCAGGTCGGAGCCGCAGATGCCGACGTAGCCTACGCGCACCAGCGCCTCGCCCGGGCGCGGCTCGGGCACCGGCACCTCGCGCAGCGCTAGCCGCTCCGGCCCCTCGTAGACGAGCGCCCGCATCGTCCGCGTCCCAACGACCATCGCTTGCCTCCCCTCGGTTCATGCCCGCGGCTGCCATCGCTCGCCTGTGCCCGCGGCTGCCGCGGCTCGTTCCCCACCTGCGCCACTATAGCCGTTCGCCCGCCGCCATGCTCCCCGACTCCCCGCTGGGCCGGCCCGGGGCGATCCAACCTGCGTGGAGCGACAACCGGGCACCCGGGCGCGGCGTGGCGGGAAGCAGGGCATGGGGCTGGACACGGCGAGACCACACGGCCCTTTTTCGCACGGGAGCCGTAGGCGCGGACCGACTCCACCGACGACCGCACCGGAGCGGAGCTACTCAGCCACCAGCTCGCGGATCGCCTGCGCGATCGTGTCGCGGTTCGGCACGACGGCCGCCTCCAGCGGCGGGCTGTAGGGGATCGGCGTGTGCACGCCGTTCAGGCGCCGCACCGGCGCGTCGAGGTCGTCGAAGGCGCGCTCCATCACCTGGCTGGCGATCTCGCCGGCGATGCCGCACGGCGCGTAGGTCTCGTCCACCACCAGCAGCCGCCCCGTCTTGTGGACCGACTCGAGGATGCGGTCGATGTCGAGCGGGGCGAGCGTGCGCGGGTCGATTACCTCGACCGAGATCCCCTCGCCCGCCAGTGCCTCGGCCGCCTCGAGCGCGCGGTGGACCATCGCCGCCACCGCCACGACGCTGACATCGCTCCCCGCCCGCGGCACCGCCGCCTGCCCAAACGGGATCAGGTACTCCGTCTCGGGCACCGGCCCGCGCCGCGCCATCAGCGACCGGTGCTCCATGAAGACGACCGGGTCGTCGCTGCGCAGCGCCGTCTTGAGCAGCCCCTTGGCGTCGTAGGGCGTGGTCGGCACCACCACGCGGAAGCCGGGGATGTGGACGAAGAAGGCGTAGTAGCTGCCGGAGTGGTGCGTCGCAGCCGAGCTGCCCACGCCGATGCAGCCGCGCAGCACGATCGGCATCTTCAGCCGGCCGTCGCTCATGTACTGGATCTACGAGGTCTGGTTGATCAGCTCGCCCAGCGCGTCCAGCGCGAAGTCGAAGAACATATAGTCGACGACCGGCCGGGCGCCGACCATGGCGGCGCCCGTGCACATGCCGGTGAAGCCGCGCTCCGCGATCGGGGTGTCGCGCAGCCGCTCCGGCCCGTACTGGTCGAAGAGGCCGGTCGTGGTGTTGAAGTTGCCGCCGCGCGCGCCGATCCCTTCGCCCACGACGAAGATCATCGGGTCGCGCGCCATCTCCTCCGCCAGCGCCTCGCGCCCCGCCTCGGCGAACGTCAGTTCCCGCATCGCTCCTCCATCAGCCGGGGCAAGCCCGCGGACTCGGCGTAGACGTGGTCCGCCGCCGTGGCGGGGTCGGGCCA
>JBHOQZ010000579.1:0-2021 GCA_042408635.1 Chloroflexota bacterium | reverse complement strand
GATGCCCAGCTCGCCGAACTCGGTCAGGCGCCCCGGCCCGAACAGCGCCGTGCCGATCGCGAGCGCCTGCTGGGCTTCGCGGTAGGTCTGGCGCACGCCCTCCGCCCCGAGCGCCCTGATCGCCGAGCGCGCCGACCACCTCCTGGCCGTGGCGCCGGCCGCCGCGCTCGACTCGCCCGGCGCACTCTCGGGCCTGGTTGACGCCCTGCGCGCGCGGCTCCACGGCGTAGTCGTCTCCATCGGCGCCGGCCGTTCCTACGCCGGGGCGGAGGGCGTGCGCCAGACCTACCGCGAAGCCCAGCAGGCGCTCGCGATCGGTTCGGCGCTGTTCGGGCCCGGGAGGCTGACCGAGTTCGGCGAGCTGGGCATCTACCGGCTGCTGTTTGCGCTGCCCGACGCCGCCGAGCTGCGCGCCCTCCACGACGAAACGCTCCGGCCGCTGGTCGAGCGCGACGAGCGCGGCGAGTTGCTGCACACCCTCGAGGTCTATCTGGCTGTGAACGGCTCGGCGACGCGCGCGGCGGAGCTCCTGCACCTGCACCGCAACACGCTCGCCTACCGTCTCAGGCGGATCAAGGAGATCACCGGCGCGGACCTCGAGGACGCTGAGCTCCGCCTGACCTTCCAGGTGGCGCTGCGGGCCCGCACCGTGCTGCGCGCCCGCGGGCTGCTGTAGAGACGCACGCGCTGACGGCTCCTGTGACCGGGTCCACCGAACTGGGCGGCACGCCCGTGGGTTGCTGGAGCGGGCGGCGGCGGGGCGCCCTGGACGGCGCACGCGCGGCTAGGCTGACGGTTGGCGCCACGCCCTGGCCGGTCTTAGCGCAGCTTGCCGCGGCCCAGGATCGACCAGACCGCCTCGACGCGGCCGCCGCGCAGGGCATACATCTCGTCGTGCAGGCAGACCGTCGTATCGGAGTAGCCGACCAGCCACTCGACCGTCTCACCGACCTGGGGCCGCTCGCTTGGCTCCACTAGTTCGATCTTGCCGTGCTCGGCCGAGAGGGCGATGCTGCTGACCGCGGGCAGGCTGAGCGGCTGGGGCGGCGTGTTGTCGACGCTGAGCGCCTTCTTCCCCGCGTCGGTTACGATGCGGGTGGGCGTGGCCCGGCTGACTACGCGGCTGAGCACGGTCAGGGCGAAGTCGCGGTCGAGCCCGAGCCGGTGGTAGTAGGCGTCGTTGAAGACGATGCCGCCCGCCTGGATCTCGGTGACGCCGGGGATGCGGGAGCTGAACTCCTCGGTGCCGGTGCCGCCGCAGCTCACGATCTCGACCGGGATGCCGGCGGCGCGGCACGCCTCGGCGCTCGCCACCAGCTCGCCGACCGCCGCCTCGACCAGCGGCCGGCGGGCCGCCGGGTCCAGCTCGCGCCGCGTCTGGCCCTCCCAGCCCATCACGCCCATGAAGCGCAGGCCCGGGCTGTCCACGATGGCGCGCGCCAGCTCAACCACGTTGGCGCCTGGCTGCACGCCGCAGCGGGCGATGCCGATGTCGACTTCGATGACGACCGGCAGGCGCAGGCCGTGGCGCCGACCGGCGGCGTCCAGCTCGCGCACGTGCTCGGGGCAGTCGACCGCGACGATCACCTCGGCGCGGCGGTTCAGGTTCGCCAGCCGCTCGACCTTTTGGGGACCGACGATCTGGTTGGCGATCAGGACGCTCCCGATGCCGGCGTCGACCATCACCTCGGCCTCGCCGAGCTTGGCGCAGGTCACGCCGATCGCCCCGGCCGCCACCTCGAGCCGCGCGATCTCGGGCACCTTCTGCCCCTTGGTGTGGGGTCGCCAGGCCACCCCGGCCTCGCGCAGCCGCGCCGCCGTCCGCGCGATGTTGCGTTCGAGCGCGTCGAGATCGACGAGCAGGACGGGGGTGTCCAGCTCCTCCTTGCGGGTTCCGATCGCCGGGTGTGCCACCGTGGCCCCTCCTCCGTGTCCTTCCTTGCGCTGACCCGCGCATTCTCGCACATCCGGCCGGCGGGGTAGGGGCGACCCGCGGCAGCCGCACCGCCTCCAGCGGGCCG
>JBHOQZ010000577.1:0-1099 GCA_042408635.1 Chloroflexota bacterium | reverse complement strand
TCGATCCGGCTCCAGATCTTCTGCGGCGACAGCGCCGAGTAGCAGGTGCGGAAGGCGACGTAGATCGTGCGCACCGGATCGGGCGCGTGGTCGAGGAGCTTGACGTCCGTGGTGACTTCCATGGGGGCCACCTTCCTGTGTGGCGTGGGCTCCGTTCGCAACCCGGCAGCGTCCGCCGGCTCCCGGGCGGCCACATCCTAGGGAGGCAGCCCCCAAAGCAGCGTAAACGCGCACCGGGCGAGCGTCGAAAGCGGAGCAAAACCTGTTACCAGGCGAGCCGCCGCGGCGCGACCGCGCCAGCCGGCACTAGGCCGATCGGGCAAGAGCCACGCGCTGCCTCATCCGACCGCCGGGTGCTGCCAGCGCTGCCCGCGGCCACCGGCAGCAACGGGGTCAGGAGGAGACGTTGTGCGGCTGGCTTTGCTGGAGGCGGCTCGCCAGTTCGGCGCCGTCAATCAACTCGATCTTCTTATGGCGCGCCCACTCGACGGCTGGGGCCGAGAAGGCGCCGTCGGTCAGGAGGTAGCCGCGCCGGGCCTCCTCGTAGAGCATCGCCTCGTAGAGCTCGCGGACGACGTGACGCTCGACCACGCCGTCCGGTCCGACCAGGCGGCAGAGGACGACCGCGCGGAGGCGGCTCTTCGAAACCAGCAGGTCGACGCGGTGGGGGCCGCCGACCGGGCCCGGCTCGACGCGGTAGCCGTCGTGCTCGAACAGCGTCCAGACGGCGCGCCGGAAAGCGTCGGGCGAGAGGTGGTGGATTTCGGGTGAGGGCTCGCGGATCGGCAGGCGCAGCGGCTGGGCAACGGCGATGGCATTGGCCGGGGCGACGCGCCGCCGACTCCAGCCGAGGACGAGCATGACAACCGCCACCACGGCAGCCGCGGCGCCCCCGCCCCACTCGGGTGGCAGTGTACCCGTGTACCAGGCCCAGCCGATGACGAAGAGCGCCACCCATGCCACGGCGCCCAGCGCGACCCGCCACCCCAGGCGGGAGACAAGCCCAGCCCGCTTCCGCATCCGTGTCCACCCCGGCCCCGACTGCCTGCTCTATTAGCCTAACAAACCCGCCGGGACGTCGCAAACCGCAGCCGGGCCC
>JBHOQZ010000575.1:0-1554 GCA_042408635.1 Chloroflexota bacterium | reverse complement strand
GCTACTGGGAGAACGGGCTGCTGCCCCCGGTGAGCAGTCTGGCGGGTGCGGGGACGGAAGCGATCTTCTACCGGAATGGCCCGCCGACCGCGAACCGGGTGCACGTGCTGATCGACATCTTCGGCTACTACCGCTAGCGCCCGCACCCTAGCCGGCACGCTCGGTGGCCCCTCGTCGTGGAGGCACGGCGAGGGGCCACCCCTGTTCGTGGGGCGTCCGGGCTGCGCCGCCCCCCAACAGCGCTACCGGCGAGAGGCATCACGCCAGGAAGCCCCCAGGCTTGGGGGGCTGGGGGGCGCTTCCCCAGCATCGCGGGCGAGGGGGTAGCTTCCCCCGAGCGTGACAGTCAGCGAGCGCACCTTCGAAAGTCCCCCAGGCTAGGGGGGGTGGGGGGGCCCACCCTACCGCGCCACCGCGAGCTGGAGGAGCGTCTGGTAGGCGACCATGCCGACCAGGCGCAGCTTGTTCGGGTCGATGTTCTCCCCGCGGTCGTAGGGCACGTGCACGGTGCGGTCGAAGCCGGGCCAGAAGAAGTTGATCACCGGCACCCCGCGCCGCTGGAAGCTCAGGTGATCAGAGCCGCCGCCGTAGGGCGCCGTCCCGGCCGGGATGCCGAGCCGATCGGCCGCGTTCTTCGCCAGCAGGTACATACCGTAGGTCTCGTCGCCGAGGCCGACCTGCTCGCCCCGGCCCTGCCCGACCACGTCCAGGTTGATGTAGGCCGCGATCTCGTTGCCGCGCAGGCGGCCGCGCGCCATGAAGTGCTCGGAGCCGAGCAAGCCCTCCTCCTCGGCGCTCCAGGCGGCGAAGATCACCGAGTTCTGCGGCCGGATCCCCTGCGCCTGCATCAGCCGCGCCAGCTCGAGCATCACCGCCACGCCCGAGGCGTTGTCGTTGCCGGCCGGGTAGGGCGTGCCGTCGGGCTCGTCGCCCACCCCGTCGAAGTGCGCGCCCACGATCACGTAGCGATCCCGCCGCCCCTCCCCGACGCCGGGGATGAGACCCAGCACGTTGGTCGCGGTCGCCTGGTAGACCGGGCCGAGAGGCACCTCGATCCGGGCGCGGTAGGGGAGCTCGCGCGAGACGTTGACGGCGCGACCCACCCGCGAGCGGGTACCCGGCCACTCCTGCCCATCGAGGAGCTTTTGGAGCGCGTCGAGCTGGTCGAGGTCGTAGCCGAGCAGCCAGGCGCCGACCTCGCGCGAGACCGTTACCACCGGCAGCGTCACGGGCTGGAGGTGGGGCAGGAAGCTCGGCCGGATCCGCAGCGACTCGCCCGACTCGTCGCGCGAGATGAAGATGACGCCCCGCGCCTTGCGCTTGAGCGCGTTCTCGAGCGGGTCCTTGAGCCGCGGCCCGCCCATCATCACCAGGATTCGGTCGCGCACCTCGACGCCGCGGAAGTCGTTGTGCTGCGGCTCGTCGAGTCCGGCGCCCACGAAGACGAGCGCTCCCTCGGCCGCGCCGCCGCCTGCCACGCCGCCAATGCTCTCGCGGACGTCCTGGCGCGGCAGCACCGCGCGCACCGGACGACCCTCCAGATCGGTCAGCTCG
>JBHOQZ010000564.1:0-1040 GCA_042408635.1 Chloroflexota bacterium | reverse complement strand
CGGCCGAGCACGTTGTCGATCAGCAGCCGGCCGATGCCGGGCCAGGCGAAGACGCTCTCGACGACCACCGCGCCGGCCAGCAGATTGCCGAACTGGAGGCCGAGCACCGTCACCACCGGGATGAGGCCGTTCTTGAGCGCGTGGCGCAGCACCGTCGCCCCCTCGCCCAACCCTTTCGCCCGCGCGGTGCGGATGTAGTCCTGCGAGAGCACCTCGAGCAGGCTGGAGCGCGTCAGGCGCGCGACCGTGGCGGCCGCGATCGCCCCGAGCGTGACCGAGGGCAGCACGAGGTGCTGCGGGCCGCCCATCCCCGCGATCGGCAGGATCGGGAACCAGAGGCCGAAGGTGAGGATGAGCAGGATCCCCAGCCAGAAGGAGGGGATCGACACGCCCAGCAGCGCGAGCAGCATCGCGGTGTGGTCGACCAGGCTGTTGTGCCTGATCGCCGAGACGATCCCCGCCGCCACCCCCAGCACGACCGCCACGAGCATGGCGCAGACCGCGAGCTGGATCGTGTTGGGCAGGCGCGAGACGATTTCGGCGGTGACCGGCCGGTTCGACTTGATCGAGCGGCCCAGGTCCCCCTGGAGGAGGTTGCCGAGCCAGACGGCGTACTGGATGGCGAGCGGCTGGTCGAGCCCGAGCTGCGTGCGCAGCCGCTGCAGATCCTCCTCGGTCGCCCGGTCGCCCAGCATCGCCCGCGCCGGGTCGCCCGGCACGAGCCGCAGCATCATGAACACGACGAAGCTGACCGCGATCATGAGCGGGATCGCCACGAGCAACCGGCGCACGATGTAGGTAGCCATAGGCGTCTTCCCGGGCGGGCGCCCGGCGCCGGACCAGCCGCCAGCTCGGCGGGCTGGAGACCGGCGCGGCAGGGCGCCCGCGCGGCAATTCCCCTCGCTAGCGGCGCGTCATGTCGTACATCAGCATGAACGAGGCGTCGTCGAAGCGCAGCGGCGTCAGGTCGTTGCGCACGCCGTAGGGGTAGGGTTGGACCATGAGCGGCACGAGCGGCGCGTCCTGCAGGATCAGGAGCT
>JBHOQZ010000559.1:0-3129 GCA_042408635.1 Chloroflexota bacterium | reverse complement strand
CTTACGGGACTGGGTAGCGCGGAGCAGCGTGCCACAGGGCTCCAACGGGGCGCGGATGACTACCTTGCGAAACCGTTCGACCACCACGAATTCATCGCGCGGGTCGAGAAACGGGTCGCGGCGGCGCGGCGGCTGCGCGAGCTCCACGCCGCGCGCCAGTCGGCGCTCCACGAGATCGCCCGTCGCTCGGAGCGACCAATCCCCCAGGAGCTGAGCCAGCCCCTCTCGCAGATCATCGGGTATGGCCAATTGCTCCAGGACCCGACACGGTCTGCCGACGACGTCCGCGAGATGGCCGAGATCATCAAGGGCAAGATCCAGGAGCTGGGCGGGGAGGCGGCCGTCGTGCCCACCTCGGGTTGGCCCGTCGTCTGGGGCGAGATCAACGCGGGCGCGCCCAAGACGCTCCTGCTCTACGGCATGTACGACGTGCAACCGGTGGCGGGCGAGGAGTGGATCACGCCGCCGTTCGCGGCCGAGATCGTCGACCTGCCGCGCCACGGGCCGTCGCTGGTGAACCGCGGCATCTTCAACTCGAAGGGGCCGCTGGTCCAGTTCCTGAACGTGCTGGCGGCGATCAAAGCCGTCGAGGGGCGCCTGCCGCTGAACGTCAAGTTCATGATCGAGGGCGAGGAGGAGCTGGGCAGCAAGCACCTGCCGGAGTTCGTCGACGCCTACAAGGAGGGGCTCACCGCCGACGCCGCCTTCTTCGGCTTCTATTCGCAGGACGCCACCGGCAAGCCGCTGATGTACCTGGGCGTCAAGGGCATCCTCTTCATGGAGTGGATCAGCCGCGGCGGGGACTGGGGTGGCCCGACCACGAGCCAGATCCACGGCTCCAACGCCGTCTGGATGCACAACCCCGCCTGGCGGCTCGTCCACGCGCTGGCCGCCTGCCTGAGCGAGGACCAGAAGCACATCTTGGTCGACGGCTTCTACGACGACATCCAGTCGCCGTCGCAGCACGACGAGGCGCTGCTCGCGCGCATCCCGGAGACGTTCAACGCCGAGGAGCAGCTCACGGCCCACGAGGTGCGCCGCTTCAAGTACGACCTGCAGGGCGTCGACCTGCTGCGCAAGTACCTCTACCAGCCGACGCTCAACATCGACGGGATCGTCGGCGGCCACATCCTCGAGGGGACCAAGACGATCATCCCGCACGAGGCGCGCGCCAAGGTGGACGTGCGCATGGTGCCCACCATGCGGCCCGAGTCGACGGTGCGGCGCATCCGCGAGTACCTCGACCGGCGCGGCTTCGACACGATCGAGATCGAGGTCCTCGACGCCTACCCGCCGGCCAAGCTGCGCGTCGACAGTGCGCCGACCCAGGCGCTCATCAAGAGCTACGAGACACTGGGCTACCGGCCCGAGATCTGGCCGCACCTGGCCGGCTCGGCGCCGTTCTACCTCTTCACCGAGGTGCTCAACATCCCGGCGGCGCTCGGCGGCCTCGGCCACGGCGGCCGGCCGCACCGGCCCAACGAGTACGCCACGCTCGCCGGGATGCGCCTCTACGAGCAGTCGGTGGTCGAGTTCCTCTACAACCTCACCGCCGCCTGATCCCCTGCGTCCGGCCGAGCTCCGGCAGGTTGGTGGACGCGCCCGCAGAGGCGCCGATCAACCTGCCGGCCGGCGAGCACCGTGGCAGGGCAGGTCGGGCCGGCGCCCGGGTCGGCGCCGCCCCCCCTGTGCTACCCGCTCTTGACGGCGTTGAGGTTGAACGTCATCGACTGGAGGCCGACGCGGCCGGGGCCGGTGAAGCGGTTCCAGAAGATCTGGCCGCCGCTGGCGAACAGGCCGGTCTGGAAGCTCTGGAACTGCACCTCCATGCCGACGCTGGCGTCCTTATAGAGCCAGCCGCCCGGCTCGATGTCGATCTGCTCGCCCGGGCCGAGCGTCACCTCGAAAACGTTGCCGTAGCCGTGGAGCCAGATGCAGCCCTCGCCCTGCGGGACCGTGAACGAGGTGATGAACAGCCCGGCGCCGCCGAACAGCATGTTTTTGACGCCCTTGACCGCCTTGAAGTCGAAGGCGACGTTGTCGGTGGCGGCCAGGAACTGGTACTCGCGCACGTCGAGGCCGTGGCCCGGCCGCACGTGCAGCGGGAAGACGTGGCCCGGCGCGTCGCGGCTGAAGGCGATCCGGCCGGGGCCGCGCGCCTCGGTCATGAAGACCGGCATCCCCGCGAGCATGCGCTTGAAGGCGCCCTGGAGCGGCTTCAGCCGGATGTCGAGCGCCGGATCCTTCCAGAGCAGGATGTTGTTCTCGAAGTAGACCGCCATCCGGTCGAGCTCGAGGGTGAGCGCCGGCACGAGCTCGCCGTCGATGTGGTAGGTCACGCCGTCGGTCTCACCGGCGTTGACCTGCGTGGGCAGCAGGACGGGCGTTGGCATCGTTCCCCCTTCGGTTTCGGCGCAGACGGGTGTGCCCGCTCCGGTGTCGGCCTGGATCAGGGTTCTCGCTACTGGCTGGACGCAGCGCTCGGGCTGCGCTCGGCGGTTGCGCCCCCAATCGGAAGACGTGGGTCACCCCGCCGCGCCACCGGCCCGAATCGCGCGGACGGTGCGGCGGACCAGGTCGAGCGCAGCGTCAATCTCGGCGGGCGCGGCCGGCGCCGGGTGCCCGCCGGCGGGTGGGGCGCCGTCGAGCAGCGTGCGCACCACCGCCTCGACCATCGCCACCTCGGGTGGGTCGACCCAGCCGTCCCAGGTCGGTGCGCGGTCAGCGCCGTCGAAGAGCGTGACCTGCTGGCGGTTGGGCGCGACCCGGATCACCCCGGCCTCGCCCAGCAGCTCGATCTGCACCTCGTCGTCGCGCGGGAAGCCCGCTGGCAGCACCGCCTCCAGCTCGACGGTCGCGATCACGCCGCCCGCGAAGCGCAGCGTGAGCGTGACCATGTCGCGCTCGGTCAGCAAACGCCCGGCGACCGCGTGCAGCCGCTCGACCGCCACGCCCGGCCCGACGCACCAGAGGACATAATTCAGCGCCTCGGCGCCGAGGTGGTCGAGCACGTCCGGCGTGCCGGCGCGGCACTGCCAGTTGAGCCGCAGCGCCGCGAGCGTCCCGATCGCGCCGTCGGCGAGCTGCTGGCGGGCCGCGGCGGCCGGCGCGAGGTGGCGCAGCCGGGGC
>JBHOQZ010000556.1:0-10928 GCA_042408635.1 Chloroflexota bacterium | reverse complement strand
CGCCGGCAGCGCAGCGCGCCCTCCGGCGGGGGCCGGGGCGAGGCGCGGGCGAGCCCCGCCGGGCGTCGGGAGACGCGGGCGGCGGCCCTGAGCGGTCCGCCGCGGGTTGGAGGGGAGAGCGATGGCAGCGGCGTTCGAGATCGGCGACATCCGGGTGGCGCCGGGCGAGGTGGGGCGCGGCACCCTCTGGGAGATCTGGCTGCCCGACAGCACGCGCGTGCCGGTGCCGCTCATGGTCGTCAACGGCGCGCAGGACGGACCGACGCTCTGGCTCTCGGCCGCCATGCACGGCCCCGAAATCTCGGGGATCGAGGTGATCCGCCGGCTGGTGCGCGAGACGCTCGACCCGGCGCGGCTGCGCGGGCGCGTCGTGGCCGCGCCGGTGCTCAACCCGCTCGCCTACCAGGCGCACGTGATGAACACGCCGCAGGACGGCTACAACCTCAACCGCGTCTTCCCCGGCGGGCCGATGCTCCTCTCGCAGCGTCTGGCCGCGGCGATCCTCGAAAGAGGTGTGCTGCGCTGCGACTACGTGCTCGACTTCCACGCCAACCCGCACCCGGCGATGATGTTCAGCATCGTCAAGTGCGCCGAGGGGCGCGTCGGCGAGGAATCCGCCGCGCTGGGCGAGGCGTTCGGGCTCACCGTCATCACCATGAAGCTCTCGAACGAGCCGCACCGCACCGGCACCATGACCGACGCCGCCATGCGCGCCGGCAAGCCCGCGCTCACGCTCGAACTCGTCTCCTGGCGCCGCCTCGAGGAGCCGGCGATCCGCGCCGGCGTGCGCGGCACGCTCAACGTGATGAAGCGCCTCGGTATGCTCGACGGCGCGATCGAGCCGCAGGGGGACGACGTGCTGCGCCTGCCGGGCCGCCTCACCCGCACCGAGGTGACCTCCGAGCGCGGCGGGATCGCGCTACCGCTCAAAGGGGTGGGCGACCGGCTGGCACGGGGCGAGCCGATCATGCGGCTGGTCGACCCCTACGGCGACGAGGTGGACACCTTGCGCAGCCCGGTCGACGGCTGGCTGATGGCCTACCCGTTCATCAACAGCCAGTGCCTGGCGACCGGCGACATCGTGGCGTTCATCGCCTTCCCCATGGAGGCGCGCCGTGGCGGTTGAGACGGCCCGGATCGGGCCACCCAAAGGGTACCCGGCACCCGCGGCGGCCGGTCCGCGCTGGCGCGGGCTGAACGCGCTCGCGCTGCTGGCGCCGAGCCTGCTCTTGATCGCGGGGCTGTTCGGCGTGGCGATGGCGCTGCTCTTCTCCTACAGCATCTACGGCTTCGCGGGCGGGCGCATCATCGAGGAGCCGACGTTCGCGATGTGGACGCGGTTCTTCACCAACCAGCTTACGCTGCGGGTGCTGCGCGAGACGGCGCAACTCGGCGCGCTGGTCACCCTGCTCGCGCTCGTCATCGGCTACCCGACCGCCTACGCGATGAGCAAGCTGCGCGACGGGCGCGTGCTCACCTTCGCCTACGTGGTGATGTTCTCCCCGCTGCTGGTGAGCGTGGTGGTGCGCGCCTACGGCTGGCTGCTCCTGCTCTCGGATGAGGGCGTCATCAACTGGACGATCACGACGCTCGGGCTGTCGGACAAGCCGGTCAAGCTGATCTTCAACCAGACGGGCGTGCTGATCGCGCTGACGCACGTGCTGCTGCCGTTCATGGTCTTCCCGATCCTGAGCGTGCTCGCGCAGCAGAACCCGGCGCTCAAGGAGGCGGCGCAGGACCTTGGCGCGGGGCGGCTGGAGACGTTCCTGCGCGTGACGCTGCCGCTCTCGCTGCCGGGCGTGGCGGCGGGCTGCTCGATCGTCTTCACGCTCGCGGTCAGCGCCTTCGTCACGCCCTCGGTGCTGGGCGGCGGCAAGGTGCTGGTGCTGGCGCGGCAGATCTACAACAACGTGACCGACGTCAACTGGCCGCTGGCAGCGGTCCAGGCGATCGTGCTCCTGGCGATGGCGCTCCTGATCGTGGCGGTCTTCCGCCTGCTCGGGCGCGGCGCGGGCGCGCCGCTCGGCAGCGCCGCGCGCGTGGCCGAGATCGAGGATCGCCGGGGCGACCCGATCCGCCTGGCCCTCTACCTCTGCCTGGCGCTGGTCATGGTCTACATGGTCGCGCCGCTCGTCTTCGTCGTCGTCAACTCGTTCAACGAGTCGGCGTTCAGCAAGTTCCCGCCCGAGGGGTTCTCGCTCAAGTGGTACGCCAACGTCTTCGCGCAGGAGACGTTCCGGGCCGGCGCGGTCAACTCGATCGTCGTCGCAGTCGCCTCGGCGGCGCTCGCGCTCGCGGCGGGCACGCTCGCCGCTTTTGCGCTGGTGCGCTATCGCTTCCCGGGACGGGCGGCGCTGGCGGCGTTCCTGCTCACGCCGCTGACGGTGCCCAAGGTGGCGGTCGGCATCGCGCTCTTCATCCTGTTCGTGCGCCTCGGCTTCTTCGGCTCGACGTTCAGCCTGGTGCTCGCCCACGCCGCGCTGACCACGCCGTTCGTGATCTCGGTGCTCACCGCCCAGCTTGTCGGGCTCGACCGCAGCCTCGAGGAGGCGGCGCAGGACCTGGGCGCGCCGCCCTGGCTCACCTTCTGGCGGATCGTGCTGCCGCAGTTGCGGGTCGGGCTGATCGTGGCGGCGCTCTTCGCGCTGATCACCTCGTTCGACGAAACGGAGACCTCGATCTTCCTCTACCGCCCGGCCAACGTGACGTTGCCGATCGCGATGTTTCTCTACCTGGAGCAGCGGCAGGACCCGACGCTGGCGGCGCTCTCGACGCTGTTCATCGTGATGACGCTGGTGCCGGTGCTGCTGGCGCTGCCGCTCTTGCGCGGCCAGGAGCTGCGCCAGGTGCTCGAGAGGAGGTAGCCGGGTGGCCGGGAGCGGGGTCGACGTCTTCCGCCTGGGCGATCTGGTGGTGGGTCCGGGCCAGCTCGGCCGGGGCGCACTGACGGTGGCGTGGGAGCGCGATGGCTCCCCGGTGAATCTGCCGCTCCTGGTGGCGCACGGCGCCGAGCCGGGCCCGACGCTCCTGCTCACGGCCGGCATGCACGGGATCGAGGTCGGCGGCTGCGAGGTCGTGCGGCAGGTGCTGCGCGAACGCTCGGGTCTGGCGACCCGAGGAGCAGCGGGTGGATTGGAGTTGAGCGCGCTGCGCGGCACGGTGATCGCGGCGCCGGTGCTCAACCCGTTCGCCTTCCGCGCCGCCGAGATGAGCACGCCGGAGGACGAACTGAACCTGAACCGGGTCTTCCCCGGCAGCGCGACCGGGCTCACGTCCCACCGGCTCGCCCACGCGATCATGACCGAGCTGGTGGCGCGCGCCGACTACCTGATCGACCTGCACTCGAACGTCGTGCCGGCGCTCGCCTTCACGATCGTGAAGCCGACCGCGAACCGGGAGGTGGAGGCGACTTCGCGCGCCATGGCCGAGGCGTTCAGGCTCACGACGATCGAGCTGCGCCTGGCGCTCGAGTCACATCGCACGGGCACGCTGATGGAGGCGGCGCTCGCGCTCGGCAAGCCCGGCATCACGATCGAGCTGATCGGCACGCGCACCCTCGAGCCGACCTCGATCGAGGCGGGCGTGCGCGGCACGTTCAACGTCCTGCGCGCGCTCGGGCTCCTGGCGGGCGAGCTCGAGGCGCAGACGACGGTGCGGGTGCTGTCGGGTCGCCTGACGCGGACCGAGGTGACGGTGAGCCGGGGCGGGATCCTGCACCAGCTCGTGCCGGTGGGCGGGGAGGTGCGCCGCGGGGAGGTGTTCGCGCACCTGCGCGACCCCTGGGGCGACGTGGTGGAGGAGCTGCGCAGCCCGGTCGACGGCTGGGTGCTCGCCTACCCGCTGCGCATGAGCCAGGCCGTCCTCACCGGCAACTACGTCGCCTTCCTCGCCTTCGGGTTGACGTAACGGGGAACCCCGGCAAGCTCCCAGAACTGGTTGCGTACCACCGGGACCAGCGGCCGGGGTAACGCCTTCGCTTCCCGCAACGGGTCACCTGCCCAGGTTCGCGGTTAGGGGCCGGTCGGTGGGAGCTCGGCCCGCCGGAAGTGCCAGTTCCCGGCGAAGAGGTTGAACAAGACGTTGCGCCACGGGTGGCGCTCGCAGGCCGCTGGATCAAACGTCACGCCCAGGCCCGGGCCCTGCGGCAGGCCGGTGTGGTTCGCGGAGTGCATACACTGACAGGGTGAGCGGTGAGCAGGGGGAAGCAAATGCCGCTGCCGCGCGCGGTCGCCCGCTTCGATCGAGGGGTCACCAACCGCGTCTTGCGCCCGGCAGCACGCTACCTGCCGGGCTTCGACGTCGTCGTGCACCGCAGCCGCAAGACCGGTCGCCTCTATCGAACACCCGTCAACGTCTTTCCGCGGCCGGGCGGCTTTTTCATCGCGCTCACCTACGGGCCGGACAGCGACTGGGTCCGCAACGTGCTGGCCGCCGGCGGCTGCCGCCTCGAGACGCGCGGGCGTACCCTGCACCTGACGCGGCCGCGCCTTGGTCCACGACGTGCAGAGGCACGCCCTGCCGGCGCCGCTGCGGCTGGTCGGTGCGCTGGCCCATGTCTCCGACTTCCTCATACTCGATCGCGCCGATCCCGGGTCGCTGGCGGCCTGAGACAGAGGGCCGCACCAGCCGGCTCACGGCAGGCGAGGTGGTGCCGTCGCGGCCGCCTGCCGAGGCGCCGATACCCGAATGAGCCGGTCGCGAAAGCGGACCGTTCCGCGCCCACTGGGGCGATCGCCACCGCCCGCCGGGCGAGCCGACCGGCCGACGGCACGACGCCCGCCGAACGCCACCGCACGCACGCCGCCGGGGCAGGCCCCCTCCTCCGGCCTGGCGCGCAAGCTGGGCCATCGACCATGGGCGCCGCGCGATGCTGCGCGCTGACCCGGACACCGTTGCGCGCTGAATGACACGCGATACGCTACGATCCTCTTGGCCTGACTGGCCACGGCAGGCAGCACAGGAGGAAGCAGGGTGGCACGGACGGACCAGTTCCAGGGGAAGGTCGCGCTGGTGACGGGCGGCGGCTCAGGCATCGGGGAGGCGATCTGCGTCGCGCTCGCCGAGCGCGCGGCCTCGGTGGTCGTCGCGGACTTGAAGCGTGAAGCCGCCGAGCGCGTCGCCCGCGCGATCCAGGAAGCCGGCGGGAACGCAATAGCGGTGCAGGTCGACGTTGCCGACCCGGCGTCGGTTGAAGCGATGGTGCGGTTCGCGGTCACGTCCTGCGGCGGTCTGGACATCGCGGTCAACAACGCGGGGATTGGCGGCGAGGCGAACCCGACCGGCGCCTACGCGGTCGCGAGCTGGCGCAAAGTGATCGAGGTCAATCTGAACGGCGTCTTCTACTCGATGCGCTACGAGCTCCCGGCAATGGTCGAGCGGGGTGGTGGCTCGATCATCAACGTCGCCTCGATTCTGGGGTCGGTCGGCTTCGCCAACAGCCCGGCCTACGTCGCGGCCAAGCACGGCGTCGTCGGGCTCACGAAGAGTGCCGCGCTCGAGTACGCGGGGCAGGGGATCCGGGTCAACAGCGTCGGGCCCGGCTTCATCGCCACCCCGCTGCTCGACGCGAACCTCGACGAGCCGGCACGCCGGGCAATCGCCGGACTGCATGCCATGAACCGGCTCGGTCAGCCCGGGGAAGTGGCGGCGCTCGTCGCGTTCCTCGCTTCCGACGAGGCATCCTTCATCACCGGCAGCTACTACCTCGTGGATGGTGGCTACACGGCCCGCTGACCGGCCCGGCGCCGCCGCGCGAGGACGTGCCCTGCTTGGCCGAGACCCGCGCCGCCTCGACATTCGGCCGCGCCATCACCGCGCTGCGAGCGAGGCGGGTGGGCGTGGCTGCTATCCTTCGGCAACAGGCTCACAACCGACGGCCGGAGGCGTTCATGTCCCGAAATCCCCTCTTCTCCACCTACCGCCAGGGTGAAAACCGAGTGACGGCCTCGATGCTGGCAGAGCAGGCGGCGATGGAGGCGTTGGACGAGCAATCCCAGAGGTTCACCGGCGAGTCCGCAGAGTCGATGAAAGTGCGGGTTCGCTGAGGCGACGATCTGTGGTGGAGCGGGGACGAGTGAGGGTCATGGCCGCCTTCCGCCCTTTCAGGTGGCGATCAGGGGCGCTTCCAGGTGCGGAAGGCGGTCAGCAGGTCGCTTTGGACCCCCGGTGAGAGGTCCTCGGGGGCGAGGCGGCCGGCGAGCGCGATCGTCAGGCGCATCTGGCCGAGGTAGTTCCGGCAGCCGGTGCAACCGCGCAGGTGGCTTTCGAAGCGCTCGCGCTCGGCCGGCGGCAGCGCGCCTTCCAGGTAGTCGGTGATGATCTCGACCAGATCCTGGCAGGTGAGGTCGTCGCCAATCGTCATGATCTTCGTTCCTCGTGGAGATACCGCTCGAGCGCGGCACGCACCTTCGACCGGGCGCGGTGGAGCAGGACGCGCTGGTTCACCTCGCTGATCTCGAGGCTCTGGCACACCTCCTCCGACGCCCACCCCTCGACATCACGCAAGACGAGGACCAGCCGCTGGTTGGCGGGCAGGGCGTCGATCGCGCGCTTGAGGTGCGCCTGCGTCTCGCGCGAGAGCAGGTAGGACTCGGGCAGCGGCGCCCAATCCTCCGGCCGGGTCGCCCAGTGGCCCTGGTACGGTCCGTCGGGGCGGAACCGCGCCGGGTCTACGGCCGGCTCGGGTGCGTCGTCGTCCTCGGTCCAGAGCTGGGAGAACGCGATCATGCGGTGATCGCGCTCGCCCCGCGTCTTGGCCCGGTTGGTAGCGATGCGGCAGAGCCAGGTCTTGAGCGATGACCGCCCCTCGAAGCGGTCGATCCCCTTGATGACCGCAAGCCAGGTTTCCTGCACCACGTCCTCGGCCGCGCCCCGGTCGGGCACGTAGAGCAGCGCGAGATTGAGCAGCGTGCGCTGGTAGCGCGCGATCAGGGCGCAGAAGGCGGCCTCGTCGCCGCGCCGCAGAGCCTCGACCGTCGTCGCATCGTCGTCGGGCGCGGACACGGTCGGTTCGATCCCGACCGCGCTCTCCGGGGGCAAGCTTGCCATCTAATCTACCCGCTGACTCTCGGGTCGTCAGACCCGAGCCCCACCCCACCTCTCGGGACGGTGCCCCGAGTCCAGGCCGCCCCACTCGGGCCAGGCGCCCGGGCGGGATCTCGTCCGGTGCCCCCGCGGCCGTCCGAGGTGTCCGCGCGCCACCGCGTGTCGAGCCCGAGATCGATCGCCTCGGTCAGGGGAGGCGCGCGAGACGCCCGGCCCTGTGCCGTCGCCCTCTCTGCCAGCGTGTAGTCCACGGCCAGGCGAAAACGTTACGGGGCAGGTGGGCGAGGCACCGTCGAGCCCACACGGAGTGGCCCGCCGCGATCGGCGCAGTATAGCGCAGCCACCCGGCACTGGCTCGCGGCGGGTCGAGCGCATGTAACGGCCGGCGGTCTGGGGGGACAGGGTGAGCGGTCGCCGATCGCAGCGCGGGCCGGCGGCGCGACAGGGATCGCAATGGCAGCGGAGGTTGACACCGATGAGTGCTACCCGGCCGACGCGAGTGCTCATTCTGGGCGGGGGGTTCGGCGGCGTCTACACCGCGCTCCACCTCGAGCAGATGCTGGCCGACCAGCCAGACGTCGAGATCACGCTCGTTAACCGCGAGAACTTCTTCCTCTTCACCCCGATGCTGCACGAGGTGGCGGCCAGCGACATCGACCTGACCCACATCGCCAACCCGATCCGCCAGCTCCTGCGGCGCGCGCGCTTCTTCCACGGCACGGTCGAGGCGATCGACCTGCCGGGTCAGCGGGTGATCGTCGCCCACGGGCCGCACCAGCACACCCACGCGCTCGAGTACGACCACCTCGTCATCGCCCTCGGCTCGATCACCAACTTCTTCAACCTGCCGGGGCTGGCCGAGCACGCGCTGACGATGAAGAGCCTGGGCGACGCGATCGAGGTGCGCAACCGCGTCATCGCCAACCTCGAGGTGGCCGCCACCGAGTGCGCCGCCGGGGTGCGCGTGCCGCTCCTCACCTTCCTGGTGGCCGGGGGCGGCTTCGCCGGGGTCGAGACGATCGCGGCGATCAACGACTTCGCCCGCGAGGCGCTCCACCACTACCCGCTGCTCAGCGAGGCGATGCTGCGCTTCGTGCTCGTCCACCCCGGCAACCACATCCTGGCCGAGCTGGGCGAGGAGCTGGGGCGCTACGCGCAGGCGAAGCTCGAGGCGCGCGGGGTGGACATCCGCCTCAACACGCGCGTGACCGACGTCTCGGCCGAGGGCGTCACCCTCAACGACGGCTCGCGGATCGAGACGCACCTCGTCATCTGGACCGCCGGCACTGCCGCCAACCCGGTGAGCGCGATGCTGCCGTGCGCGATCGAGCGCGGCCGGATCCCGGTCAACGCCTACCTCGAAGTGCCCGACTACCCCGGCGTCTACGCGTTGGGCGACTGCGCGCTGGCGCGCGATCCGCGCTCGGGCGAGCCGTACCCGCCGACGGCGCAGCACGCGCTGCGGCAGGGCAAGGTCGTCGCCCACAACATCGCGGCCGCGATCCGGGGCGGGGAGCGCGCGCAGTTCGCCTACTCGACCGTCGGCCAGCTCGCCTCGATCGGCCGCCGGACCGGCGTGGCCAAGGTCTTTGGCCGCAACATCTCCGGCTTCCCGGCCTGGTGGCTGTGGCGCACGATCTACCTGAGCAAGCTGCCCCGGCTCGAGAAAAAGGTGCGCGTCACGCTCGACTGGACGCTCGATCTGCTGTTCTCAAAGGACATCGTCCAGTACGGCACACACCGCGCGCCCACCGTATCGATGTCGACGGACGCGCCGACCGCGCCCGCTGCACGGCCCATCGAGCTGGCCGCCCCCCGCGCCTGAGAGCCGCGCGGGCGCCCCAATCCTGGGTGGGGGGCGAGGATGGCCCCCTCAGCCCCTCAATCCTGCGGGGTGACGGGGGCGACCCGCCGCCCGCAATGCTGGGGCAACAGGGACGGCTCTCCCGCCCCCCAATCTCGCGTGATGAGGGCAGCCGCCCTCAAAGCCCCTAGGATTGGGGGGTCGGGGGGGCCAGCTCCCTCCAGCATTAGGGGGTTGGGGGGCCGCCCCGGGCCCCGTTCGAGAGGAGAATTCAGGTGGAGCACTCGCGATCGTACGACGTGATCATCATCGGGTCGGGCGCGGGCGGCGGCACGCTCGCCTACGCGCTGGCGCCGACCGGCAAGCGCGTCCTGCTGATCGAGCGCGGCGACTACGTGCCCCGCGAGCTCGACAACTGGAGCACCCGGGCCGTGGTGCGCGAGGAGAAGTACCACGTGCGCGAGGCCTGGTACGACCGGAACGGCAAGCCGTTCCACCCCGGCGCGCACTACTTCGTCGGGGGCAACACGAAGTTCTACGGCGCCGCGCTCCTGCGCATGCGGCGCGGGGACTTCGGCGAGGTGCGCCACCACGGCGGCGTTTCCCCCGCCTGGCCGCTCGGCTACGACAACCTGGAACCCTACTACACACGCGCCGAGCACCTCTACCACGTCCACGGCGAGCGCGGGCTCGACCCGACCGAGCCCCCCGCGAGCGCGCCCTACGCCTACCCGGCCGTGAGCCACGAGCCCCGCATCCAGACGCTGAGCGACGCCCTGACGACGCTGGGCTACCGCCCCTTCCCGCTGCCCGTCGGCATCATGCTCGACGAGGCCCGGCCGAACCGCAGCCGCTGCATCCGCTGCGCCACCTGCGACGGGCACCCCTGCCTCATCAACGCCAAGGCCGACGCGCAGGTCGTTTGCATCGACCCCGCGCTCGAGCACGACAACGTGGCGCTGCTCACCAACGCGCAGGTGACGCGGCTCGAGACCGATCCGACGGGCCGCCAGGTGACGCGGGTCGTCGTGGCGCGGGGCGGCGTCGAGGAGACGTACCGGGGCGACATCGTGGTGGTGGACTGCGGCGCGATCAACTCGGCGGCGCTCCTGCTGCGCTCGGCGAACGAGGCGCACCCGAACGGCCTGGCGAACAGCTCGGGCGTGGTCGGCCGCCACTACATGTGCCACCTCAACTCGGTGATGCTGGCGGTCTCGCGCGAGCCCAACCCGACCCGCTTCCAAAAGACGCTGGGCATCAACGATTTCTACTACGCCACCGAGGCGTGGGACTACCCGATGGGCCACATCTCGTTCATCGGCAAGAGCGACGCGAACGTGCTCGCGGCCGGCGCGCCCGTCTTCGTGCCCGGCTTCACGCTAGACCAGCTCGCCAAACACTCGCTCGACTTCTGGCTGACCTCGGAGGACCTGCCAAACCCCGAGAACCGGGTCACGGTCGACCGCGGCGGGCGCATCACCCTCAGCTACACGCCGAACAACGTCGAGGGGCACCGGCGGCTCCAGGCGAAGCTGCGCGACATGCTCGAGCATATCGGCTGTGCGCCGCACCTCTTCCCGCGCAACGCCTACATCGGCCAGCGGATCCCGCTGGCGGGCGTGGCGCACCAGAATGGCACGGTGCGATTCGGCGACGATCCGCGCGCCTCGACACTCGACGTGAACTGCAAGGCGCACGACCTCGACAACCTCTACGTGGTCGACGGCAGCTTCTTCCCCTCAAGCAGCGCCGTCAACCCCGCGCTCACGATCATGGCCAACGCGCTGCGCGTGGGCGACCACCTCGCCGAGCGCCTGACCTAGCCGCCCCCGCCCGCCACGCGCGCCCAGCGCCACCCGATCCCGGCAGGGGGCGGGTGGCGCTCGCGGTTGGCGCGCCCGACCCAGCGGCCCGATGCGTGCGATCGTCCCCCGGCGCTTGCTACAATGCCGGCGCGAGGCGGGCGGGAGGGGGAGCGCGTGCGGCGGGTGCGGGTGGGGAGCACGGCGGGGCGGCGCGGCCCCGCGGCGTCCCGAACAACGACGGGCCGATTGCTGCGGGGCGATGCGGCGCGCGCCGC
>JBHOQZ010000555.1:0-6123 GCA_042408635.1 Chloroflexota bacterium | reverse complement strand
GGGCAGCACGTTCTAGTTCCAGGGTGGGCGAGGCGGGATGCAACTGGCGGTGCCGCCGCCGATCTGGGCGGTCTACCTCGTCAACAAGCGCGACCTGATCATCGTGCCGATCGCGCTCGGCGTGGCGATCCTGCTGGCGTTCCGCGTGATGCGCGCGTTCGGCTGGTCGGAGCCGTCAGCGGCCAACCCGCTGACGCTGCTGCCACGTTGGCTCGTCTGGTTCGCCGCCTTCGGGCTGTTCTACCTGGCCGTGGCCGCGCCTCTCAGCGGCCTCTCCCAGTTCGTCGACCAGCTCGGCCGCTCGAACAATTGGAGCTTCAACCCCCCGATCGCCCCGATCGTGCCCAACGAGCCCGTGCTCGTCCTCGACGCCGCCGTCATCCTCATCGTGGCACTCTGGACCATCATGCTCGGCCGCACGCCCCCGGTCGAGGAGGCAGCCGAGGCGATCGAGGCGGCACCGGACGACCTGGCCGAGCCGGCCGAGGCGCCCGACCGGCCGGACCGCGTCACGAGCGCCTGACCCCGTCGGCCGGCCGCCGGAAGAGCATGACGTACTCGTGCTTGAACAGGTAGAAGCCGCTGCGCAGCGCCCGGTAGCGCCAGAGCGGTGAGTTGGGGCCCTTGCCCCGCTCGTTGCCCTGGATGTCCTTGACGTTGATCGCCCGCAGCGAGAAGCCGGCCCTTCGGCACACCTGCATGCACTCGAAGCCGAGCGGGATCCACTCGCCGTCCGCGTAGGCATCGCCGATGACGAGCGCCGCGAAGCGGCCGGGGCGCAGCAGCTCCCAGGCGTTGCGCACCACGGCGGCGAAGGCGGTGAGGAAGGCGTCGAGGTCGGCGCAGGCCGAGAGGTCGCGCGGGTCGTCGCTGAAGCGGATGATGTTGTGGTAGGGCGGGTGGAGGATCAGGCAGTCGGCCTGCGTCTGCCCGAGCTCAGCCAGCGCGCCGCGCATCACCGCCACCGCCGCAGGATCGGCGGCGTCGCCGACCAGGAGGCGGGTAGTGACGCCGTGGGGGTTCTCGGCCCGGGAGACCTGCTCCTCGGCGCGCGCGGCCACCGCCGGGTTCAGTTCGAGGGCGAGGCCGTGGCGCCCGAGGTGACGGCACTCGATCAGCGTGGTGCCCAGCCCGCCGAAGAGGTCGACCACGACCTCGCCGCGGCGCGTGAACCGCCGCAGGATCTGGCGGGGAATCTGGGGGACAAAGTTGCCCCAGTACTCGGCGGTGTGCGGCCCGGTGCGGTCGCGCGCGCCCAGCAGCCAGAGGCTGTCGACGATGATGTCGTCGAGCTCACGCCAGGCGTCGAGGTCGAGGTCGGAGAACGCCGCCGCGCGGCGCCGCGCGGGCGGGGAGGAGTCGTGGGCTGCCGAGGCATCGGCCATGGTGCCATTATACCAGGCGACCGAGCATTAGAGGCCGAAGCGCTCGCGCAGGAGGCGGTTGGCGCCGCTGCGCTCGGGCAGCGAGCCGCCGCCCTCGAGGTAGCGGCGCGTCTCGGGCTCACGCGCCTCGCGCTGTTCGGCGCCGTCGATCAGGGCGGCAGCTAGCTCAGGCGCGAGGAAGATCACGCCGTTATCATCGCCGAAGACGAGGTCGCCCGGCCGCACCAGCACCCCGTCGCAGGTGATCGGCTCGTTGATCGACCCGTCGCCGATGCCGTAGAGCTTGGTCGTCATGGGGCTGGTCCCCTTCGAGAAGACCGGGAACTGCATGCGGGTGATCTCGGCGATGTCGGTGGCCGGGCCGTCGATCACCACGCCGGCCGCGCCGCGCGCCCTGGCCGCCAGCGACGTCATCTCCCCGATGGCGGCGTGGCGGGTGTTGCCGCCGGTGGCGATCACGAGCACGTCGCCCGGCTCGATCAGGTCCATGACATGGTGCACCAGCGTCGAATCGGGGCTGGTGATGCGCACGGTGATCGCCCGGCCGACCAGCTTCACCGGCCGGAAGAGCGGTGCCAGCGCGGGCGTCGCAGCACCCGCCTCAATCATGTGCCCGACCGTGGCCGGGGTCACGCCGCGGTAGCGTTCGATCAGGTCGGCGGGGAGGGGTGCGGGCTTCGGCTGGATTCGGATCGGCACGGCAGCATACCTCTCTCTCGGCGGCTGCGCTCAGGCGGTGCCGACCGGGACAGCGCCTGGGAGAGCCGCCGGGTGTCGCGGGCGCGATCCGGCCGCGTCGCAAAACCACCCGTCCGCAGCCGCACCGGAGGTTCCGCCATCGTCCGCCTCCTCACCGATCCTGAGCGATGCCGGCATCGTACCAGGCCCCATTGACGGGGACAACGCATGCGCGCCTCGCCATGACATCGCCCTGCGCCCGCCCGGGCGGCGGGCTCGGTGGCCGTGCCAGGCCCCCCGCCGGACAGGCCGGCGAACTGTGGGTTCGGCCGCTCCGCACCGCGACGCCGCCCCGGCATCAGGGCGCAGCGGGGAGCGCCGCCGACGGCATGCTAGAATCGCCTCGAGCAGGCGATGAGCGGAGGGGGGAGCCGGTGACGACGCCGCTGATGCCGCGCGAGTGGAAGAGCGCGCTGGAGACCTTCACCCGCCGCAAGGGGCGCAGCCGCAACTGGGACGCCTACAACACGGTGGCCGCGGCCATCCTCGAGCAGCTCCGGGCGATCGACTCGGTCGACGAACTGAAGCGGCGCTACCGGCGCGACCAGTACCGCGCTCTCCAGATGGCGCGTCGGCTCTTCCCCGACGACCCGGCAGCCTGGAATCTCCACCTCACCAACGATGTCGCCTACGGCTGGCGCTTCCTCGAACTGACCGGCTTGCAGGCGCACGAGGCGCGCGCCGACCGCGAGGCGACCGCGGCTGAGCTGGCCGCCGAGGCGGCTGACGAGGCGCAGGAGGCCGGTGGCGCCCCGCCCACCGCTCCGGCAGCCGTCCCACCGCCGGAGGCCGGCCGCGACACCTCGGCCGGGTAGGCCCCGTTGCCCGCGCCAGGACGCCTCGGGCTGCTGGCGGCGGCCGTCGCGCTTGCCTGGGCGCTGGGGGTGGGCGGTGTCGCCACGACGACGCGGCCCGCCTACGAGCGCCTGACCCGGCCGACCCCGACGCCCTCCCCCGGCCCCACGGCCGAGCCGCCGCGCTTCCCGGCCGCCACGCGCTTCGTGCGCCGCCTGCCCACGCCCACGCTGCCGCCCGGCCAGCAGCGGTATCCCTCGATCGAGGCGGCCCAGGCCGAGGTGCCCTTTGCTATTGCGCGCCCGGCCACCTGGCGCTACGGCCCCCTGGTCGCGGTGATCGTTATGCGCGATCCGGCGGGCAACGTCACGCTGGTGCAGCAGCGCTACGCCGTGCCCATGGTCGACGGGGTCGACCTGCCGATCACCGTCTTCGTCTACCAGTGGCCGGCCGGTGCGGCGGGGGCGCCGGTGCCCGCGGAAGGGGTCGAGGCGCGGCCGTTCGAGCTGCGCCGGCGCCCGATCGGCCCGGTGCCGGCAACCGAGGTGCTGCGGCCAGGCGAGCGCTGGCTCGTCTGGACAGAGAGTGCGACGCGCTTCGCGGTGGCCGCGCCGGACCTGCTCGAGCTGCGCGACCTGCGCGCCCTGGCAGAGGATCTGGCGCGCTGAAGCGCTCCGCGCGGGAGTCAGATGCGGCCGCCGCGCGCCCGCAGCTCCTGCTGGATGGTGAGGAAGTTGACGATCTGCGCACGCGTGAGCACACCCACCAGCCGCCCATCCTCGACGACCGGGATCTGGTTGACCTCGGGATCGGACAGGATCTGCACCGCCCGCATCAGGTCGTCGCGCGGGGAGACAGCCAGCTCGCCCACCAGCGGCCGCATCACCTCGCCCACGCGCGTCAGCGGCCACCGCTCGACCGGCACGCTCTTGATCTCGGCCAGCGAGATGACGCCCACGAGCCGCTCACCCTCAGCGACCGGGTAGGAGCGCTGCCCCAGGCGCAGCACGTACTGGTCCACCAGCTCGCGCAGCGAGAGCTGCGGCGGCACCGTCACCGCCGGCGCCTGCATGAGCTGCTGCACGAGCACCCCCCGGAAGGCGCGCTGCATCTCGTTGTACGCCTGGCTCTGCGAGGCGGCGTTGTTGAGGAACCAGCCGATGAAGACGAGCCAGAGCCCGGTGCCGAACGAGCCGGTGAAGGCGATGAAGAGGCCGCCCAGGATGAAGAGGTAGGAGATCGCCTGGCCGACCGTCGTCGCGATGCGGGTGGCGCGGTCGAAGCTGCCGGTAATCTGCCAGACGATGGCGCGGAAGACGCGGCCACCGTCGAGCGGGAAGCCGGGCAGCAGGTTGAACAGGGCGAGCATCAGGTTGACCTCGGCCAGGTAGGTCAGCGTCGCCTCGATCGGGTCGTAGGCTAGGCCGAACGCCGCCCGCAGCAGCAGGCAGGCCGCGGCGATCGCCAGGCTCGCCAGTGGGCCGACGACCGCGATGGCGAACTCGTCGCCCGCCTCGCGCGGCTCCCCCTTGAGGGTGGCGACCCCGCCGAAGATGAACAGCGTGATGCCGGCGACCTCGAGGCCGCGCCGGCGCGCCACGAAGGCGTGGGCGAGCTCGTGCAGCAGCACCGAGACGAACAGCAGCAGGCTGGAAATGATCCCGGCCAGCGAGTACTCGATGTTGCGCCAACCGGGGAACCGCTCCGGGAAGTAGCCGACGGCGTTCGACCAGGCCACTAGGGCGAAAACGATGATCCAGGAGACGTGGACGCTGATCTCGATGCCGGCGATCCGGCCGATGCGAAACGAACCCGGCACACCTCACCTCTCAACGGCCGACCGGCCACCTCTGGCCCGGCACGCACAGGGACGGAGCGGGTGTGGACCCTCTCCAGCTTACCACGCCGGCCGGCCGATGCCGCACGCGATCCGAACGGGCCGGCGCAGCGCCGACGGCACGCCCGAGCCTCCGACCCCGAGGCCGATCGCCAGCGCTCTAGCCCAACCGTGCGCCGGCACCCCGCCCACCGGCCTCTCTGGCATGGCTTCCGGCCGCTCCAGGCGAGATGCACGCGAACTCGCGCGGCGCGGCCGGTTGTCAGCCCGGCGCGCCAGCCCCTATACTGCGCCGAGTGGCGAACCGGAGGTACTTATGCGCACTCGCTCCCGGGGCATGATCGGCGCGCTCGCGCTGCTGGCGGTGGCTGCCCTCGCCATCGCCCTGCCGCAGCTCGACGGCGGGCGGCTCGTGGTCGACCTGCCGGCTAGGGCGGCCTCCCCCGAAGATGGTATCCGGCCGATCCCGGCGGCGCCCCTGCCGGCGGCGCAGACGACGGAGCGCGACCCGCTCGGCATCGTCGTCAACGGTGAGGCGGTCGTCAGCGCGGCACCGGACGTGGCCTACGTCACGGTGGGCGTGCAGACCGACGGGGCAACCGCCCAGGAGGCGCTGTCGCGCAACAACGAGACGCTGCGGCGGGTGATCGACGCGATCAAGGCGGCCGGCATCCCTGAGAGCGATATCCGCACGGTTGGGCTGAGCCTCTCCCCACAGACCGACAACCAGGGCCGCCCGGTCGGCTACCGCGCCAACAACTCGGTGCGCGTGACCGTCAACCAGATCGACCAGGTCGGTCCGGTGCTCGACGCCGCGTTCGGCGCCGGCGCCAACACCGCCTCGAACATCCAGTTCTCGATCCGCGATCAGCGCGCGCTCTATGCCCAGGCGCTGAGCAGCGCGGTGACGAACGCCCGCGCCAAGGCGGACGCCGTGGCCAGCGCGATGAGCGTCAGCATCGTCGGCGTGCAGTCGATGGTCGAGATCTCGGCGGCAGCGCCGGTGCCGGTCGAGCGGACGGTGGCGGCCGCGCCCGCGCAAGCCGCCTTCGCACCCACGCCGATCCAGCCCGGCGAGCAGCAGGTGACGGCGCGCGTCCGCGTCACCTACACCTTCCGCTAGAACCAGCGCCGCGCCGTTCGGCCCCGGCCGCGCGGCGCGGCGGGGAGTACAACGTGCTGTCAGGAGCCTCCCGAGGCGCGCGACCGACGCGCCCCCTGCCCGCGCCGGCCACCACGGAGCACGCCGCCGGCTCGGTTCGGGCCACCCGGTTCCGGCTGCCACTGATGGGCGCGGCGAGCGCGCTCGGCCTGGTGGTGCTGTTGGCCACCGGCTGCGCCCCCGACACCGCCACCTCGTATCGGCCG
>JBHOQZ010000548.1:0-4533 GCA_042408635.1 Chloroflexota bacterium | reverse complement strand
CGGCCGCCGCGCCGGGACGGAGAACGTGGCGGGCGCGGTCGGCCTGGCGACTGCGCTGGCGCTGGCGCAAGCCGAGCGGGACGCGAACCGGCGGCGCGACGCCGCACTCACGGCGCACCTGCGCGAGCGCATCCTGACCGGGCTGCCGGACGCGGTGCTGGTCGGGCACCCGACCGAGCGGCTGCCGAACAACGCCGCCTTCTGCTTGCCGCACCTCGACGGTGAGATGATCGTCCAGGCGCTCGACCGGGCCGGCATCGCGGCCTCGAGTGGTTCTGCCTGCGCCTCGGCCTCGCTCGAGCCCTCGCACGTGCTCACCGCCATCGGCGTGTCCCCGGAGCTCGCCCATGGCAGCCTCCGCCTCACCACGGGCCGCACCAACACTCCCGCCGAGATCGAGCGCGCCGCCGAGACGATCGTGGCAGTGCTGCGCCGCCTCTACGACCTCGTCCTGCCGCCCCGCCGCCGGTAGACGCGCCCCGCGTCAGGGGCTTTCTCCCGGGAGCGCTGGGCCGAGCGGGAGCACGAAGAGCTGGGCGGGGGAGCTCGGCCAGAGGTCTGGGTACTCGCGCGCGGAGATGAAACCAAGCCGCCGGTAGAAGGCGCGCGTGCGGGCGTAGCCGTCGACGACACCCGGCTCCGGGAGGCTCTCGGCGAGCGTATGGACCAGCATAAGGCGGCAGCCGTCGCCTCGAAGCCGACGGCAGAGCTCGCGGACGAGTGCCGTGCCGATGCCCCGCCCGCGCCCCGCGTCTTCGACCGCGAGCCATGTGATCTCGGCCGACTCGGGGCCGTGCCGCTCGACCGTCAGAAAGCCGACCGGGCGCCCCTCGAGGCAGGCGACGAGCCCGGGCCGCGACCGCACGGCCTCGGCGCATTCGGCGCGCCCGGCCGAGTCGCCGAAGTGGTAGGGGAGCGAGGCGATGATCCGGTCGCACGCCTCGGCGTCCGCTGGTCCGAGTGGTCGGATCGTCACCCCTGGGTTCACGGACGGTACAGCCCGGCCGACGTCAGTTCGCGGCCAACAGGGCGAGGCGGGCGGCGTTGAGCGCCGACATGGCGGCGCGCAGCTTGAACTCGGGCCGGCCGGCGCGCCAGGTAAAGCGCTCGGAGGTGATCCGCCCGCCGCAGTCGACGGCGTAGAACGCGGTGCCGGCCGTGACCCCGCCGTGCGAGTCCGGCCCCGCCGCGCCGGTGACACCGATGCCCACCTCGACGCCGAAGGCGCGGCGCGCGGCCGAGGCCATCGCCTCGGCGACCTCGGCGCTGACCACGCCGTGCCGCTCGATCACCGCCGCGTCGACGCCGTGGGCCAGCTTCACCTCGACATTGTAGGCGATCACGCCTCCGACGAAGTAGCCAGAGCTGCCCGCGACGTCGGTGATGACGCTGCCGAGTAGGCCGCCGGTGCAGCTCTCCATCACGGCCAGCCGCATGCCGCGCTCGCGCAGAAGGGCGCCGACGACGCCGGGCAGCGTCTCGTCGTCCACGCCGTAGATAGCATTGCCCAGGATGCGCCGGACCTCGGCCTCGAGGGGGGCCAGCATCGTCTCAGCCTCGTCGCGGTCGGCGGCCTTGGCGGTCAGGCGCACATGCACCCCGTCGCGCTTGGCGTAGGTGGCGATCGTCGGGTTGGTCGAGCCGAGCAGGTGGTGGATCTGCTCCTCGACCGCCGATTCGCCCACGCCGTAGACTTTGAGCGTGTGGCTGAAGATGATGCGGCTGTCGGGCAGGCGCTGGCGCAGCCGCGGCTCCGCCTGCTCCTCCCACATCCGGTACATCTCCGGTGGCACGCCGGGCATGGCGACGAGGATGCGCCCGTCGCGCTCGATGAACCAGCCGGGCGCGGTGCCGACCGGGTTGGGCAGGGCGGTGGCGGAGGGGATGAGGGTGGCCTGCTTGACGTTGCGCTCGGGCATCGCCACGCCGCGCCGGCCGAACCAGGCGCGCAACTGCCGCTCGAGCTCGGGGTCGACGGTCATTTCCTCGCCCAGCACCGCCGCGATCGTCTCGCGCGTCAGGTCGTCCTCGGTCGGTCCGACGCCGCCGGTCATGATGATGAGGTCGGAGCGGTTCCAGGCGCGCGTGAGCGCGTCGGTGAGGCGGCCGAGGTTGTCGCCGATCTGCGAGACGTAGTAGAGGTCGATCCCCAGCGCCGAGAGGCGCTGGGCCAGCCACTGCGCGTTGGTGTCGACGATCTGCCCAAGCAGGAGCTCCGTACCGACCGAGAAGATCTCCGCCCTCATCGCCTCGCCGCCCTACCGTATTCCGCACGCGTCGCGGTCGGCCGCCCCCGGCCGCAGACGGTGCCCTGCCGCCCCGAACCAGCGGTGCGGGTTGAGCCCGCCGACCGACCCCCGGCCCAGGACCCGGTGCGGACGCCCGGACGTCCCCAGTCTACCACTCTGCCGGGACAGCGACGGCTACAATGGCCCTCAGCCAGGTCGGAAGACCGGAGGGGGTGCAGGATGAGCCAGGGCGAGGGCGGGCGGGTCTACCGCGCGGCGATCATCGGCTGCGGGCGGATCGCGGACACGATCGAGGACGAGGTGCTGGAGGCGCCGTACTGGAGCACGCTCCCGTTCTCCCACGCGGGCGCCTACGCGCGCTGCCCCCGGACGCGGCTGGTGGCAGCGGCCGACCCGAACGAGGAGCGGTTGGCGAGCATCGGCCGGCGGCGCGGCGTGGCGGCGCTCTACCGCGACTACCGCGAGTTGCTGGCGCGCGAGGCACCGGAGATCGTCAGCATCTGCGTGCCGACCCGCCACCACGGCGCGGTCGCGCTCGAGGTCGCCCGGCACCCGGTCAGGGCGATCTACCTCGAAAAGCCGATCGCCCAGAGCCTGGCCGAGGCCGACCGGATGGTCGCGGCGTTTCGCGCGGCCGGGATCGCGGTCGCGGTGAACCACGTGCGCACCTTCGATCCCGTCTACGGCCGGGTGCGGCGGCTGATCGCGGAGGGCGTCATCGGCGCGCCGCAGACGGTCGTCGCCCACTGGCGCGAGGGCGCGCTGTTCGGCGGCAGCCACCTCTTCGACCTGCTCCGGTTCCTGCTCGGCGCGGAGCCGGTCTGGGCGTTCGCCGAGCTCGATGCTGGCAGCGGGCGCTTCGACCCCGGCGCACGCGGGCTGCTCCTCTTCCCCGACGACGTGCTCGTCTACCTCGACATCGCCGACGGGCAGGCGGTGGGCTGCGAGCTGGACATCGTCGGCACCGAGGGGCGGATCCGCGTCGGCAACAGCCTCTACCCCGAGGTGGCGGTCGTGGACCGCTCGGGCGCCCGGCCGCTGCTGTCGACGCGGCCGTTTCCCGGCGTGACCGACGGCCGCAGCGGCATGCTCCGGGCGGTCGAGGCGCTGGTCGACGCAGTGGAGACGGGCAGCCGCCCCCTCTCGACCGCCGAGGACGCGCGGGCGGCCCTGGAGATCGCAGTGGCGCTGCACCTCTCGGCGCGCGAGCGGCGGCCGGTGGCGCTGCCGCTGCCGGCCGAGGCGTCCGACTTCGTCATTGAAGACCCGTGGGGGCGCGATGCCTGAGTCGTGCAGTGTGGCTAAAAGCTGTTGACAAATAGCGGAAGGCGCCCTACGATCCGGGGCAACCGGGCGAGGGTGGGGCAGGGGTGATGCTGGGCGCGCAGATCCGCGCCTTTCGGCTGCGGCGCGGGATCACGGCGAGCGAGCTAGCACGGCGCGCTGGCGTCTCGACCAGCCTAATCAGCCAGGTCGAGCGCGGCACCTCCAGCCCGTCGGTCGACGTGCTGGTGCGGATTGCGCGCTCGCTCGACATCCACATCGGCCAGCTCTTCGACGGGCCGACCGAGGGCGGTGAGGCCGGCTCGGGGCGCGTCAACGGGTGCTCCACGGAACGTGGCTTCCCAGGCGGACCGTGCGCGGCGCGACTGGTGCGGCGCGGGGAGCGCAAGGTGATCAGCCTGCCGGCCTCCGGCGTGCGCTACGAGCTCCTGTCGCCGAACCTGCAGGGTCGACTCGAGTTCATCATCGCCGAGTACGCGCCGGGCGAGCACGATTCGCCCGTCGCCTTCAGCCACGAGGGCGAGGAGAGCTACCACGTCCTGCACGGCACCGCGCGCATCTACTACGGCGACCAGGTGTTCGTGCTCGAAGCCGGCGACACGCTCACTTTCGACAGCTCGGTGCCGCACCGCGCGGTCAACATCGGGGATGGGCCGTTGATCGCCATCACCGCCGGCACGCCGCCGTCGTTCTGACCGCACCGAGCCGGGAGGGGAGCGGTCACGGTCGCCGGCGGCCGGCAACAGGGGGCGATTGGATCATCGCGGGCGAACTGAGCGGTCCACGTCAGCGCGGGCACATCGGCGCCCGAAACTGGGGAGCAGGGGGCAGAGCCGTGGCCGTACCGCCTTCCGCCAGCGAGTTCTCCGCGGGGACCGCTGCCCGGGCGGCGACCGCGCCAGCGCTCGCGGAGTCGGGCGGGGACGCCAGGCGGACGGGCACGTGGGCGCGGCTGCGGCGCCGGCAGATGGGGCTGCTCGGCCTGGCGGTGCTGCTCGTC
>JBHOQZ010000547.1:0-9534 GCA_042408635.1 Chloroflexota bacterium | reverse complement strand
GGTCCCGCAGCCGATGGACCCGGGGCTGGTGGCGACGCTGCGGGTGGCGGCCGAGGCGGAGGGCGTGCCGTATCTGGAGATGGTGAGCGGTGCCGGGCACGACGCGATGATCGTGGCGCGGGCCTGTCCGGCGGCGATGCTGTTCGTGCCCAGCCACCACGGCTACAGCCACCGCCCCGACGAGTACACCCCGATCGAGCCGATCATGGCCGGCGTGCGCGTCCTCACTCGCGCCCTCGAATCCCTGGCGTATTAGGGGGGGCGTGCTCATCGGTCAAGCCCCGCGAGCCGAGCGGCGGCCCGAGCCGCGTGAGGGGGAGGGTGATGAACGTTGCGAACGTGGATCGGCACCGGCTCCAGCGGCCGCGCGGGGGTGATGAACGTTGCGGAAAGAGTGCGGGCATCCATGCCGGCCGGCTGATGCCGACCAAACGGGCGGTCGTCCCAGCCCCCGGAGCCGCGCGGGGGTGAACCCCCGCGCTGAGACTGCGAAGCCCCACCCGCTTCCGCGGGTACCCGGAGCCGGCTGAGAGGTGCCCGTCCCAGCCCCGCAGGGGGCTTCGCACCCTGAGCCCGGGGGTTCACCCCCGGGCGACCGGGCGGACGCGGCGAACGCGACCCGTCGCGCCGGCTTGGTCCCGCCGATCGCATTCCCCGCGTTTATTCCGCAAGCTCCATCACCCCCGGGCGCCGGGCTGGTGGTCCTGTCCCCGGCGTCGGCCTAGCCCGCGGCCTGGCTCCGGCCGGCCGTGGGTCAGCCGTCGCCGCCGGAGGGGGTGACGGTTTCGGCCGTGGTGGTGCCGGTGTCGGCCTGGGCGGGCTGGAGCTCCTGGACCTGGGTGAGGGGGATGCCCAGCTCCTCGGCGGTGTGGCGGACGTTGGCGGCGCAGGCCCAGAGGATCGTCTTGAGCTGGAACGGCGTCAGCCCCGGGTGCTTGCCCAGGATCTTGGCGCACAGCCCCGTGATGTGGGGCGCGGCGTAGCTGTTGCCGGTGGCGGTGATGTAGCCGTGGTCGAGCCAGGCGACGCGTACCTCGATGCCCGGCGCGCCGAACTCCACCGGCGGGTTCGGGTTGTAGAAGTAGCGGTAGGGGTCCTGCTCCTCGTTGCTGGCGACCGAGAAGACCGAGGCGTAGACCGAGGGGAAGCTCGGCACGGGCATGTTGTTGGCGGCCGTGACGAACACCACGCGGTTGAAATAGGCCTGGTCGGTCAGCTCGTGGAAGAGTGCGTAGAAGTCGCGCTTGGTCGAGCCGAGGCTGAGGTTGACCACGTCGAGCCTCTGCTCAATCGCCCAGCGCATGCCGGCGGCGAAGATCGAGCCCTTGCCCGAGAGGAAGCCCCCGAGCACCTTGATGCTGTAGATCTCCACGTCCGGCGCCAGCGTGCGGATGATGCCGGCGCAGGCGGTGCCGTGGCCATAGCTGTCCTCGTGCGGCTCGCTGACCGTGACGATCCCCTCGGCCGTCTCGCGGAAGGCGGCGTAGCCGACGACGTGGCCGTCGACGGCGGGGTGGGTGTTGTCGACGCCGCTGTCGATGATGCCGACCCGGACGCCCCGGCCGGTGCTGCCGCCCCAGGCCCACTCCGCCGTGATCGAGTCGAGCGGTGGGATCGGGCGGAGGAACTGGAGCTGGTCGCGCGCGAACTGCCAGGTCCACGCGGGCTTTCGAGTCGACATAGCGCTACCTCGACCTCGCGGGCGGTCCCGGGTTTAGTAGGAGAAATCCGGCGTGGGCCGGGTGCGCAGGTAGGCTGCCACGCTCTCGATCACGTCGCCCGCGAGCTTGCGCTCGGCCGGTCCCTGGCCCGCGATCTGCTGTACCTGCCGCGCCAGCAGCAGCGCGTCGCGGTAGGCCGCCGTCTCCTCGGTGCGCGCGACGAACCGGGAGGCGACCTCAGGCAGCCGCTGCATCAGGCTCGCCATGTCGTGCTCACCGCTGGCGAGCCCCTGAAGGACCGAGACGAAGATAGCGCTCAAGTTGCGCGAGATGCGCGACTGCTCGATGGCAACCGCTGCCTGCTCGGCGAACAGCCCGAGCGTCTCCATATCAGCGGGGGTGAACGCCTGCCCACCCTCCTTGTCGAGGAGCTGGATCACGCCGATGATCTCGTCGCCGTAGCGTAGGGGCATCACCAGCATCGTCTGCGGCACGTAGCGCACCTGCTGGCCGATCTCGCTCGCCCAGCGCGGGTCCTCCGAGACCTTGCTGATCGACATGGGCTGGCCGGTGACCGCCACCAGGCCGGCGAAGCCGCGCCCCAGCGGCACGCGGAACCGCTTGACCTCCTCGGCCTTCTCGCCCAGCGCTACCTCGAAGACGAGCTCGCCCGCCTCGTGGTCGATCAGGAAGAGCGAGGCGGCCTGGGCGCGCAGCACGTGGGCCGCCGTCTCGACGATCATCTCGAGGAGCCGGCTGTGGGAGACGGGGGCCGAGATCGTGGCGGCCGCGCCCGCCAGCGCCATGGCGCGCCGCAACGACTCGGCGAACTGCTGATCGGCGAGCTGGCCGCGCAGGGCCGCGTTCTCGGCTTCGAGCTCTGCCAACCGGCGGCGGGCCTCGGCCAGCTCCGCCACCTCGTCCACGGGGGATCCACCTGCCTGGCTCATCGCGGCCATCCTCTCTCGCTGCGGCGTCGCGCGCCCGTGTCGGAAACAGCCGGCCCAGCGCGCCATGGGCTGATGATAGCGCCTGCCCCATCGGCGCGCCACCCGCTCCGCCTCCGCGCGACCGCGCAACCGTCAGGCACGCCCCCTCGCCGACCCTCAACCGTCGGGTCGCCGTCGCTCACGGGCCGGCAACCCGGCCGCGCGCCCAACTTGCACCCTGAGCCCGCCTCCCCTCAACGCTTCGCCTGAGCGCCCCGGCCGCCCCGGCTGCCCGCCCACGCGACCCCACCGCGCCGCGCGAGCGCCCGATCGGGCGGTCCTCCACCCGAGTCGGCGCGCCGATAGACGCCGGCGCGCCGGGGCTGCTACGCTGCCGCGAGAGCGACCGAGCGCCCGCCGCCAGGCCATGCGGGCAGGCAGAGGAGGAGACCCATGGCACCCGAATTGACTGCCGAGCTGACCGGGGCCGAGGCGCGGGCGTTCGTGGCGAAGGTGGCCGCCTTCCGCGAGGTGCTCGGCCCGCGCGAGCGCGAGGCGCTCGACGAGATGGTGCGCCGGTTCGTCGCCGTGGCCGAGGACGACGTCGCCGGCTACGACGACGGCAACCTGCTCGACCGCTTGATCCGCGGGCTGACGGGCACGCGCGCCGTCGCAGTCGCCCCGCCGGCGCCGGTCGACTGGGGGCCGGTCCTGCCCGCCGTCGCGCTCAACCTCGACGCCGACCTCATCATCGAGTAACCCCGGACTCCCGCGTCTCCCGCCCGACCTCACCGGCGCGCCCGCCGGCTACACTGTCCCGGCGGCGCAACTGCGGAACGCGCCTCGACGTCCAATCCGAGGCGGAGCCCAGGCGGCGCCGCTGCGGAGTCGGTGCCGGGACGGTGGTGCGGGTGTGGGCAGCCGCCCGGCGCGGCAAGTGGGCGTGGGGGACAACCGAATGGGCTGTTTGCTCTGGCCGTTCAGGGCGCTCTGGGGCCTGGTGACAGCGCTGCTGGAGCTGACCGGGCGCCTCGTGGCCGTCCTGCTCGGCGTCGTCTTGCTGATCGTCGGATTGGCGCTCACCCTGACCGTGGTCGGCGCGGTCGTCGGTATCCCGCTCGCCGCGCTCGGGATCCTCCTGATCATCCGCGGCCTCTTCTAAGCGTGAAGAATCGGCCGTGCAGCTTCGCGCCCGGTCCATGCGATCTCGGATCAGCCCGTTTGCGGCGGGTAAGCGGGGTAATTGGCGGGGAAGTGGCGGGGAGTAGGCTGGTCTCACGACGCTGACCCGACGGGGTGGATCGGAGACGACAATGGTGCTGACCCGTCCACAATGCCCCCGCACCTGGCTCGACGAGGCGTGGTGGGGGCGGCGCCTCGACGCGGCGCTCGCGGCCGCCGACCCGGCGCGCTGCAATCGGTGCATCACGCTCGCCCACCACGAGCTCTCGCTCGCGCTGCGGTCGGTGCTCGGCGAGGGGTGCGGCGCCAACTTCCACACCTGGGCGACCTGGGGCTCGCTCAAGGCCGGGACGACGATCCGCCAGGCGGATATCCCTGGCCTGCGGCCGCTGGCGGCGCTCGTGGGTGGTGCGCTCGGCTGGGTGGCCGCGGCCGCCCTCGGCGCGCCCGCGCTCGGACCGCTGGCCGCGGCGCTCGGGGCAGCCGTCGCGCTCCTCCTGGTCGCGTACGGGTTGCGGCGCTCGGCCGATGCGATCCTGGCCGGCAACCGCACGGTGCTCGACGACATCGGGCGCGTCACCGCGCGCTACGTCGCGCTCGTCGGCGCCTCACCCGACGACCCGCGCGCCTTTGCCCGATTCCTCGGCACGCTCCGCCCCGGCGCAACGCACGCAGGTGGGCAGGACCTCCTGGCGCGGGCGTTCCGCCACTACGAGGCCGCCCGCCGCGCGGCCGAGCCGAAGCTCAAGCACGAGCACGCGCTGCTGGCGAACCTGCTCGTGATCCTCCACGAGCACATCCGGCTCGACCCCTTCATCGCGCGCGCCCTGCCGCGTCCGCTGCGCCGCCCGGTCACGCGGCTCCGCCTGCGGTTTCGGGCCGGACGCGAGCGCTTCGACGCAGGCTGCGACGTGCCCCGCTGCGCCGATGGTGCCGCGGCACCGCCGACGCTCCGGCAGTTGGCGCTGCCTGAGCTGCGCGAGTTCTTGCACGGTGCCGGCGGCTGGGACCGCACTGGCGGCCGTCTCGCCGGTAGCGGGGCGCGCGACTGGACCCGCCTCCCGGACCGCAGGGGCTACATCGTCCACCTCTTCCGCTCGCGCCACCTCGCCCCCGACCTCTTGGCGCACCCGGAGGCGGCGGATCGTTGCCCTCCACTGGGCCGGCCAGCGCGTGGCGCGCTGCGCCGGGCCTACCGCCTGAGCGGCTAGCGCTTGGCGGCCTGATCCCGTGCCCGCCGCCGACCGGTTGGCCCCGATTGCCGTGCCACCGCTCGAAGGACCGGCCGGCTGTATCCTGTGAGACTCAAAGCGCATCCGCAGGCCGAGGGGCGGGCAGAGGGGCCGACCGCGGCGCCGGCGCGTCTGCCCCCGGCCTGAAAGCGCGGCGGCGGGCCGGGGGCGGGGCGGCGGGCATCGTGTAAGATGTCCCGAGGGATAGGGGTGGCATGCACGGGTACGCGGTGGTGGCCGAGGGGTTGACGCGCGAGTTCGAGGGGAAACGCGCGGTCGACCACCTGGATTTGCGGGTCGAGGCGGGCGAGTTCTTCGGCTTCCTCGGCCCCAACGGCGCGGGCAAGTCGACGACGATCAAGATGCTCGTCGGCCTGCTCCGGCCGACCACCGGTCGCGCCGAGATCGACGGCATCGACGTCTGGCGCGAGCCGCTCGCGGCCAAGGCCCGGCTCGGCGTGCTGCCAGAGGACCCCCCGCTCTACGAGCGCCTGACCGGGCGCGAGTTCATCCAGTTCGCCGGGGCGATGTACGGGCTGCCCGAGGCCGAGGTTCGGCGCCGCACTGGCGATCTGCTCGACCTGCTGGCGCTGGGCCGCGACGGGGACCGGCTGATCGCCGACTACTCGCGCGGCATGCGCAAGAAGACCGCGCTCGCCGCGGCGCTCATCCACAACCCGCGCGTGCTCTTTCTCGACGAGCCGTTCGAGGGGGTCGACACCGTCAGCTCGCACGCGATCCGCACGGTGCTACGCGAGCTGGCGCGCGCCGGCACGACGATCTTCTTCTCCTCGCACATCATGGAGCTGGTCGAACGGCTCTGCACCCGCCTGGCGATCATCAAGGACGGCCGCATCGTCGCCGAGGGCACGCCCCAGCAGCTCTACGCTGACACCGACACCGGCACGCTCGAAGAGGTCTTCCTGCGCGTGGTCGGCGCGCCGGTCGAGCGCCCCCCGCTCGACTGGCTCACGGCCGGGTAGCCCGTGGCCCGCGTGCGCCGCCTCGTCTGGCTGCGCTGGACGCTCGCGGTCCGGGCGCTGGGCCAGGGCACGCTGCAGAAGGTCGGCCTCGCCTTCTTCTGCCTATTCATCGTGCCGGCCGCCGCGCTCGGGGCGTGGTTCACCTGGTGGGCGGGCTACCGGCGCCTGGACGAGCCGGCGCGCGGGGAGCTGCTGCTCGTCGTCCTGGGCGTGCTCTGGACGCTCTGGGCGGTGTCGCCGTTCCTGAGCTTCGGGCTCAACCAGGGGCTCGACCCCGACCGCCTCCAGCCCTACCCGGTGCCCGCGGGCGAGCTGATGGCCGGGCTGGCGCTGGCGGCGCTGCTCGATCCCTGGTCGGTGCCGGTGCTGCTGTTCCTGGTGGCGGCGGCCGCCGGCTGGATCAACTCGGTCGCGGCGGCGCCGTTCGTGCTCGCCGCGCTCCTGCTCGCCTACCTTCACCAGGTGGCGCTGACGCAGGTGCTGGTCAACGCCTTCGCCGGCGTGCTGCGTAGCCGCCGCTTCCGCGACGTGGTGGTGTTCCTCACGGCGCTGCTCGGCACCGGGTTCTGGTTGCTCCAGCAGGCGGCGGTTGCCCGCCTCGGCCTGGTGCGCTCGCTCGATCAGCTCGTCACGCTCGGCGCGGGCGAGTTCTGGCGCTGGCTGCCGCCGGGCTGGGCGGCGGCCGCGATCCGCGCCGCCAGCGCGGGTCGCCCGGATCTGGCGGCTGGCTGGCTCGGCGCGCTCCTGCTCGGGCTGCTCCTCCTCGGCTGGCTCTGGGTGCGGCTCGTGCGCCGGCTGGGGGAGGTGGCGCCGGGTGGGGGCTCGGCGCCCGCCCCGGCCACGGCTGCTGAGGCCCGGGGGTTGGGCTGGCTCGGCGGGCGGGTCTGGGCGGTGGCAGCGAAGGATCTGCGCGCCTTCTGGCGCGACCCGGCGCAGCGGGCGCAGTTCGTGACCTCGCTCGGTCAGCTCGTCTGGCTGGTGGCGCCGTTCGTGATCCAGGGCGGGGTGCAGCGCTCGCTCGCGCTGGCGCCGCTCCTGATCGTGCTCGTGCCGATCTGGACCGCCCGCGACCTGGCCAGCAACACCTTCGGCTGGGAGCGCGGCGGCCTCGCCACGCTGTTCGCGCTGCCAGTGCCGCCGTCGCGGATCCTGCTCGGCAAGAACCTCGCGGTCGCGCTCATCGCACTGGCCGAGGCGGGGCTGATCGCGACGGCGGTCGGGCTCGTGGCGGGGGAGCTGCTGCCGGTGGCGGCAGCCGCCTTCCCGGCGCTGCTGTTGGCCACGCTGGCGACGGGCAATGTCCTGGCGGTGACGGTGCCGCGGCCCGTCCACGACCGCATGCGCCGGCCCAACAGCAACAGCGGCGCCGAGGGCTGCGCGCAGGCCATGCTCGCGCTGATTGCCTTCCTGGCGCAGCTCGTGGTGATCGCGCCGGCCGCGGCCGCGATCGCGGTGCCGCTGGTGACCGAGAGTCAGGAGTGGCTGATCGTGACGCTGCCGTTGGCGCTCCTCTACGGCGCGGCGGTCTACGTGCTCGGCCTGGCCTGGGCGGCGCGACGGCTCGCTACGCGCCTGCCCGAGATCCTCGCCCGCTGCGCCCCCGTCAGTTGAGGAACGGCGCTGCCCCGAAAGCCGCCAACCCACCCAACCCGCTGCCCAGCAGCGGCCGGGGGGCACTCCGCTGCCCCAGCCCTGCCGCTTCCCCCAGTATCGGGAGTATGGGGGGCGCCCGCCGCCGGCGAGGCGCGTGTTACGCTTAAGGGCACAACACCGCTGAGGGAGGCGAAGGCACATGCCCACGCGGCTCGCGCTCACCCCGGACGAACTGCTCACGACCACGCGCTCGGTACGCAAGCGGTTAGACTTCTCGCGGCCGGTCGAGCGCGAGGTGGTCGCCGAGTGCCTCCAGCTCGCGCTCCAGGCCCCCACCGGCTCGAACCGGCAGGGCTGGCACTGGATCGTCGTCTACGATGCCGGCAAGCGCCGGGCGCTCGCCGACCTCTATCGCCGGGGCTGGGCGGTCTACAGCCGGCTCCCCGGCCCGCAGTACGACGATCCGGCGCGCGTCGCCACCCAGGCGCGCGTGCGCGCCTCGGCCAACTACCTGGCCGAGCACTACCACGAGGCGCCCGTCATCGTCGTGCCCTGCCTGCGCGGACGCACCGATGGCGCGTCGGCTCCCCAGCAGGCGAGCGCCTGGGGCTCGATCCTGCCCGCCGTCTGGAGCTTCATGCTGGCAGCGCGCAGCCGCGGTCTGGGCACCTGCTGGACCACGATCCACCTCGCCCACGAGCGCGAGGCGGCCGAGGTGCTGGGGATCAACTACGACGAGTACATGCAGGCGGCAATGACGCCGGTCGCCTACACCCTCGGCACCGACTTCAAGCCCGCGCCGCGCGTCCCCCTCGACGAGGTCGTAACCTGGCTCTGATCTGCCGCCCGCTTGATAGAATCAAGCGAGAATCGGACTGAGGGAGGATCGACGGCGAACGCGCATGGTGATGCTGAAGCGTGAGATGACGGCGGCGCAGGCCGAGGCGGTCACCGCGCCGTCTGACGCGCTGGCGGGGGAGGGCCAGGCCGCCGGCGTGTTCGAGGGGGTGATTCTGCGGACCGAGGGTCCCCAGCCGCTGGCCCTGCTGCTGGATCCACCGACTGAGGCGCCCGGCGCCGAGGCACGCTGCTACGTGCCCCGGCCGCTGCCCGGCGTCGAGCCCGGCGAGACGCCGCTGGTGGTTGGCGATCGCGTGCTGCTGCGACATCGCACCGACGACGTCTGGGAGGTGATGCGGCGCCTGCCGCGCCGCTCGGCGCTCAAGCGCGGTGATCCCGCCCGCCCCGGCCTCCAGACGATCGTCGCCAACGTCGATCAGATCGTGATCGTGGTGGCGCTCCACCAGCCCGAGCCGAGCCGCCACCGGCTCGACCGCCTACTCGTGCTGGCGGAGCAGGGCGAGATCCCCGCCACGGTCTGCCTCAACAAGATCGACCTGGCGGCGGACCCAGCCGAGATCGAGGCGTTCCTGGCCGACTACCGCGCTGCGGGCTACGGCACCCTCGCCACCAGTGTGGCGCGCGGCCTCGGCCTCGACGACCTGCGCGAGCGGCTGCGCGGGCAGACGACGGCGTTCGTGGGCGAGTCGGGCGTGGGCAAGTCGAGCCTGCTCAACGCCGTCTACCCCGGCGCCAACCTGCGCGTGGGCGAGCTCTCAGCGGTCGGCCGCGGCGCCCACACGACCACCGCCGCGCGGCTCGTGCCGACGCCGGACGGCTACATCGTGGACACGCCGGGCGTGCAATTCCTCATCCCGGCCGACCTGGAGCCGGAGGACGTGGGCGAGCTCTTCCCCGAAATCCGCCGGCTCGCGCCCGACTGTCGCTTCCCCAACTGCGCCCACCGCAAGGAGGCCGGCTGCGCGGTCCTGGCGGCGGTCGAGGCGGACGGGCTGTCGCGCGCGCGCTGGCAGAGCTACGTCGGGCTGCGCGAGGAGGTCGAGCAGGCGCGCCAGCGGCGGCGCGGCCTCGCCTACCGGCCGCGCGGCGGCCC
>JBHOQZ010000170.1:0-2599 GCA_042408635.1 Chloroflexota bacterium | reverse complement strand
GGGTGCGGCCGGTGCCGGCGCGGCCGGTTGCCCGGCCGGCGGTGCCACTGCGGGTGAGCCGCAGGCGGCCAGCGCCAGCCAGAGCGTGGCGACCAGCACGGCGCGCGCGGGGACGTTGAGCCAGCCCGACCAGTAGCGTTTCATCTTCCCCCTCACTCCTGGCACGGCAGGGCGGCCCTCTCCGGGCTGCCCCGCCGCGCCAGCTTCACCACGACGGCAGCGTGCGCCGTCCCCGACCCTCACCCCGGCCAGCGTCGTCCGTCGGCGCTGGCCGCCGGTGCCGGCGGGCCATCCCCACCGCCGAGTCGCGGCCGGACGGGAGCCCATCGCCCGCCGCCTCCCTTCCATAACGTCCGGATCTCGGTCCACGGCTGTATCTACCCCACTCGGGGTCGGCTCGCGACCAACCGCCGCCGCACGCTCAGGCGGGTGAGCCCGAGGCCGCCAGCTCGGCGAGGCGGTCGAGGTTCGCCCACGCCTGCGGGCGCCGACCAGCCTCGATCTCGTGGACCAGGTCGAGGATGCCGCGGTTGATCGGCACCGGCACGCCCGTCTCGTCGCCGCGCCTGACGACGACGCCGACCTGATGGTCGACCTCGGTTCGGCGCTTGCGGACGGCCAGGTCGCGCCAGTAGCCGCTGCGCGTCTTGAGCATGCCGCGGAAGCGGTCGGCGACCCCCGCAACCCCCGCCTCGAGAGTGGCCCGATCGGACGTAAACCGCGACGGGTCGAACTCGGCGAACGGCTCCGGCCGCACGCCCAGCGCCGCCGCCACCGTCAGCGTCTCGCGCGCTGCGCCGCCGAGCAGCGTCCGGCCCGGCTCCCGGTCGAGGATGTCGGCCACGTCCGCATCGACGAGCGCAGTGCCGAACAGGATCGAGATCATCGCCAGCTTCGACCAGAGGTAGCCGAGGATGTTGTCGGTGATTACAATCGGGCCGAACCGCGCGAGCACGGCCGCCACGCGCTCGACCCGCTCCGTGCGCTCACCCGTCAGCTCACCGAGGAAGATCGGCGCCTCGCCGCCGAAGCGGATCACGCCGGGCGCGACCACGTCGGCGGCGAAGTTGACGAAGGTCGGGATCACCCGCTCGCCGCCCACCACCTCGGCAATCGTCTCGTGGTTCAGCCCGTTCTGGAGCGAGACCACGACGCCGTCGGGTGCCAGGCGCGGCGCGATCTGGTCAACCGCCGCCCGCGTGTGCTGCGCCTTGACCGCGAGCAGCACAAGCTCCAGACCGGCCGGCGCCGCCTCGGGTGCGACGACCGGCGCCGGCACGGCGAGGTCGCCGCGCGCCCCTTCGAGCCGCAGGCCGTGCGCCGCGATGGCGGCGCGGTGGTCTGCGTCCTGCTCGACCAGGAGCACGTCGAGGCCACCCTGAAGGAGATAGGCACCGACCGAGCCGCCGATCGCCCCGGCGCCCCAGACCACGATCCGCACGGCCACGTCCCTCCTCGCCATCCTGCCGCCCACGCGTTGACAGTCTAGCGCAGGCGCTGCTAGATTGTCGACACCGTACACAAGCAGGGAGGAGAACCATGGCGTGGGGTCGTGAGGGCGGCGCGGTGCGCGCTCGGGGGCGTTGTACCCGGCGCGGGTTCTTCGCCGCGGCAGGTGGTTTGCTGGCGTCGGTGGCGCTGGCGGGGCCGGCGCTGGCGGCGCATGGGCCGGCCGGGCCGGCGGCGCGCGGGGCCGCGGTGCCGGCCTTCCACCGGCGGCAGGCGCGCGAGCTGGTGATCAACTCGTTCGGCGGCTCGTTCGAGCGCGCGGTCAAGACCGCCTACGTCGAGCCGTTCCAGCGCGAGTACAACGCGACGGTGACCGTCGACACCGCGATCTCGACCGAGACGCTCGCCAAGCTGCGCGCGCAGAAGGGCGCCCCGCAGGTCGACGTCGCCTTCATGGACATCGTGCCGATGACGCTGGCGCTGCGCGATGACCTGATCGAGACGCTTGATCCGGCGCGCGTGCCGAACCTCGACCGGCTCTACCCGGTGGCGCGCGATCCACAGGGGCGCTGGGCGGGCTCGCTCCTCGCCTCGACCGGGCTGGTGTACAACACCGACGTCTTCAAGACGCCGCCCGGCTCCTGGAACGACCTCTGGAACCCGGAGCTGGCCGGCAAGATCGCGGTGCCCGACATCGCCCAGACGGCCGGCTACCAGTTCCTGGTCGCGATCAACCGCCTCCAGGGCGGCACCGAGCGCAACGCCGACCCCGGCTTCGCCCGGATCGCCCAGCTCAAGCCGAACATCCTGACGTTCTTCCGCGTGCCCGACCAGATCGTGGCGCTCCTCAACCAGGGCGACGTCGTGCTCGCGCCCTGGTACAACGACCGCACCTACGCCGCACGCGACGCCGGTGCGCCGATCGACTATGTGAACCCGCGGGAGGGCGGCATGCTCATCGTCTCCTGCATGGGCGTGCCGAAGGGGTCGAAGAACCGGGAGTTGGCCGAGCAGTTCATCAACTTCGCGATCAGCCGCGAGCACCAGACGGTGTTCTCGACGCTGATGAAGGAGGGGCCGACCAACCGCGAGGTCGAGCTGCCGCCCGACGTCGCCAAGCTCGTGCCCTACGGCGAGGCGAGCGTCGCGG
>JBHOQZ010000169.1:0-1942 GCA_042408635.1 Chloroflexota bacterium | reverse complement strand
ACCTCCGTCGAGCCGAGCCTGGCCGGAGTGATCCAACCCGGGCAGTGCGCAGGCGTGGTGGGCCGCGGTGCACAGCCGCTCCGCCGCCCCGAACGCCCCCAGGCTGAAGAGCGCGGTCGCCAACTTGCCGAGCGCCCAGGCCTCGCCCCGTTCGTCGCCGAGCGCGCGGAAGCGATCGAGCGCCGCGAAGTGGTGGGCACACGTACCCTCGAGGTCGCCCAGCTCGATCAAGAGGTAGCCGAGGGCGTACTGCGCCTCGGCCAGCGTCCTGCCGGGCGCCTGGGGCGCGGCCGCGATCAGCCGCTCGAGGTACGTGCGTAGCTCGCGCCAGAGCCCGCGCACCAGCCAGTAGCGCCAGAGCGTCGCCGCGATCGCCAGTTCGACCGCGGCTTCCTCGCCTGCCTCCAGGCCCCCGGTGATGGCGGCGCGGAGGTTGTCCAGCTCGGGGTCGAGGCGCGCCAGCCAGGTAGGCGTCTCGGCACCGGCTAGGTGGGGCGCCGCCACCTGCCCGAGAGCAGCCAGGCGCGCGGCGTGGCGCGAGCGCGCCTCGACCGCTTCGCCGCTCAGCTCGAGCTGCTCGCTCGCGAAGGCGCTGATCGTTTCCAGCAGGCTGAAGCGGGGTCCGTCGGCGCCGCCCACCGGGTGTACCAGGCTAGCAGCCACGAGAAATTGCAGCTGCCCGCGAACTGCCTCGACCGGAGCATCGGTGGGAGCCGGCGACACCCCGCCCGCGTGCCCGTCACCGTTGCCACCGGCGCTCCGCGACACCGCCAACCAGCTGCCCTAGGTCGCCACCACGCCCCAGTGTCCGTTGCTGCTGCCGCTGCCGCTGGCGGCTCCGTAGACGGTTCAGGGCGCGGCCGGGGCGGCGACCGCGAGGACCGCGGGCAGATCGAAGCTGCTGCGAAAAACGCTCAGGCGCCGGAAGAGCTGCCGCGCCCCCGGGCCAGCTCCGCGCAGGGCAGGCGGTAGTCGGGCGCCAGGGCCAGCAGTGTCAACAGGCGCCCGGCGCCTGGCGCGGCGCGCCAACGGACCATCGCCGTCCCACCGGCGGGGCATACCACGAACCGACCGAGGAAGAGAAGGTCGAGCAGCGGCTCCCCAGTGTTGCGAGGGACAACCCTCGATCCCTGATCTGACCCGGACGTTGCTGGTGGGCTGTGGGACTGGATGCTCACGAGCAAGCCTCCCCGCTTCACCTACCCGTATGCATCGTGGGGAGGCTATTCTACGTCGGAGAGGCTCACAGCTCAACCTCCCCTCGGCCCTGGCCGGCGAGGTGCTGGCCGGTTCACCTCGGCAGCGGCGAGAGACGGCCCGACCAGGACGCACCTCGGGCCGTCCGGCCCCGGTGAAAGGTTGCCAGCGTGCCGGCTGAGGAGCCGCCGGCTAAGCCGGGAGCTCTCCCGGATCGGGTGGCGCTGGCCGGCGGCGCGCGACGAGCACGCAGCCCACCGCGAGCGCCGCCATGCCGGCGCCCGAGCCTGACTGCGAAACCACCTGCTTCCCCGTCGTCAGGAGCCGACGAGCGTCGGAACCCGCCGCGCGTCTAAAGTGTAGAGAAGGGTGGCCGGATCGGCCGGACTGATCGGGCGCACCCCTTCATGAACTTGGAGACCGGGGGAGAGCTGCTCTGAACGAGAACACTCATTGGCGCACCGGGCGGCGGCCGGGAGGACTGGCATGACGCTGCTCGAGGTGCGCGACCTGCGCGTCGCCTACGACACGGAAGCGGGGGAGGTGCGCGCGGTCGACGGCACCTCGCTCGTGGTGGAGAAGGGCGAGACGGTCGGGCTGGTCGGCGAGTCGGGGTGCGGCAAGACGACGCTCGCCGCGGCGGTGATGCGGCTGCTGCCGCCCAACGGCCGGATCGCGGGTGGCGAGGTGCTGCTCGACGGCACCGATATCCTCCGGCTCGGCCCGGAGGAGCTGCGCCGCACCC
>JBHOQZ010000538.1:0-3723 GCA_042408635.1 Chloroflexota bacterium | reverse complement strand
CCGGCTTCCCGCTCGACGGCGGGCGGATTCTGCGCGCCATCCTCTGGGAGCGCACGGGCAGCCAGGAGCGCGCCACCCGCCTGGCCGCCACCGCCGGTCAGGCGCTGGCCGTGCTGGTGATCCTGGCCGGGCTCTGGATCGCCTTCACGCTCTCGCTCGGCACCGGGCTCTGGCTCTGCTTCGCCGGCTGGTTCTTGCTGGGGGCAGCCAGCGTCGCCAAGCTGGAGCTTGGCGTGCGGGCGGCGCTGCGCGACCTGCTCGTGGCCCAGCTCACCGAGCCCGTCAAGCTCAGCGTCGCCCCCGACCTGACGGTGCGCGCCTTCGTCGATGAGTACGTGCTGCAGTTCGGGCCGCGCGCCTACCCCGTGGTCGCGGACGACCGCCTGCTCGGCACGATCTCGGCCGGGGACGTGCGCCGCGTGCCGGCCGCCGAGTGGGGCCGGCGCCGGGTGGCCGAGGTGATGCGCCCCGCGCACGAGATCGTCTCGCTCGCGCCGCGCGACTCGCTGGCGGACGCGCTCGACCTCTTCGGCACCACCGGCGCCAGCCACGTCCCCGTAGTCGACGAGGGTCGCCTGGTCGGGTTGCTCAGCCACGAGCGGGTGGTCAACCTGCTCGTGACGCTGCAGGAGTTCGGGCCAGGGCGGACCGGCGGCGGACGCTAGTGCGTCCGTCGACGCAACAACCGACAATGCAGGTGCACGAGCGTCAACGAGGTTGAGGGAGGTCTGCGATGTTTGCGCTTGATCCGCTGTACTTCGTCTTCGCGTTGCCGCCGCTCGCGCTCGCACTCTGGGCGCAGTGGCGCGTCCGGCGGGCCTTCGGACAGTGGTCCGAGCAGCCGAACCTGGCCGGATTGACCGGCGCCGAGGTGGCAGTGCGCCTGCTCGCGCGGCTCGGGCTCCCCGGGGTGAAGGTCGAGCCCGTCGGGGGCGAGCTCTCGGACCACTACGACCCGCGCGACCGGACGGTGCGGCTGTCGGAGGGAGTCTACGGCCGGCCGACGATCGCGGCGCTGGCGATCGCGGCCCACGAGTTGGGCCACGCGCAGCAGGACGCGGCGGGTGACGCCGTGCTGCGGCTGCGCGGAGCGCTGGTGGGGCCGGTGACGTTTGGTTCGGGGTTGGCGCCGTTCGTCTTCCTAGCCGGGCTGCTGTTCCAGGCGCCCGCGCTCGCCTGGCTGGGCGTCGCTGCCTTCTCGTTTGCCGTGCTGTTCGCGCTGGTGACGCTGCCGGTCGAGTTCGACGCCAGTCGCCGGGCGCTTAGGCTGCTCGAGGCGAGCGGCTACCTGACGCCGACCGAGCAGCCCGGCGCCAAGGCCGTGCTCGACGCGGCCGCGCTCACCTACGTGGCGGGCGCGCTCAGCGCGATCAGCACGCTCCTCTACTACGTCCTCCAGGCGACTGGGCTGACGCAGGCGGAAGCGGAGGGCTGAGCCGCGCCAGCGTCGCGACCGGCCGGGCGAGTCGCCAACACCCGGCCGTGACGCCATCTGGTAGGCTGACCACGGTGGGCAGTGGTCTCCCCGGTGGCCGCCGGGGATCGCCGCCCAGCGGCGGGGGTTGGGCGTGGCCGCCCGATCCCTGCCGCAGCCACGTCGGTGACCGTTGACCAGGCAGGACATGCGCCCTAAAATTGGTGATACAATTGTCGCGTGTACGCAACGAAGCGGAGGGTGCCATGCAGGCAACGACGGGCGGCGGGGTGACGGGGGCGCAGACCGCGCCGCAGGCACATGAGCAGGCGACCGTGCGGCCGACGCCGATCACGGTGGCCTACGGGGACGGGATCGGCCCCGAGATCATGGAGGCGACGCTCCATGTGCTGCGCGAGGCGGGGGCGGCGCTGGCGGTCGAGCGGATCGAGATCGGGGAGAGCGTCTACCGGCGGGGCTTCAGCGCCGGCATCGAGCCAGGGGCATGGGAGTCGCTGCGGCGCACGCGCGTCTTCCTCAAGGCGCCGATCACCACGCCCCAGGGTGGAGGCTTCAAGAGCCTGAACGTGACGGTGCGCAAGACGCTCGGGCTCTACGCCAACGTGCGCCCGTGCGTCGCCTACCACCCGTTCGTGGCGACCAAGCACCCGGGGATGGACGTGGTGATCGTGCGCGAGAACGAGGAGGACCTCTACGCCGGCATCGAGCACCGGCAGACGGACGAGGTCATCCAGTGCCTTAAGCTGATCTCGCGCCCCGGCTGCGAGCGCGTGGTCCGCTACGCCTTCGAGTACGCCCGCCAGCACGGCCGCCGCAAGGTCACCTGCTTCACGAAGGACAACATCATGAAGCTGACCGACGGCCTCTTCCACCAGGTGTTCGACGAGGTCGCGGCCGGCTACCCCGAGCTCGAGTCGGAGCACTGGATCGTCGACATCGGCGCGGCCAAGCTGGCCGACACTCCCGAGGCGTTCGACGTGGTGGTGATGCCGAACCTGTATGGTGACGTGCTCTCGGACGTGGCGGCTCAGATCGCCGGCTCGGTCGGGCTGGCCGGCTCGGCCAACATCGGTGAGAACTGCGCCATGTTCGAGGCGATCCACGGCTCGGCGCCGCGGCGCGCCGGCCAGAACCTCGCCAACCCGTCGGGCCTCTTGCTGGCGGCGGTGATGATGCTCGTGCACATCGGCCAGAGGCGCATCGCCGAGCGCGTCCACAATGCCTGGCTGCGCACGATCGAGGAGGGTATCCACACCTACGACATCTTCGAGGCCGCCGTCAGCCGGGAGAAGGTGGGCACGCGCGAGTTCGCGCAGGCGGTCGTCGCCCGCCTCGGTCAGAGCCCGACCAGCCTGAAGCCGGTCACCTATGCCGATGCGACCGCGCCGGCCGCGGCGGCCGCCCCGGCGGTCGTGGCGCCCACGCGCCGCGCCACGAAGGAGTTGGTGGGCGTCGACGTCTTCCTGCATTGGTCCGAGGCGGCGCCCGAGGCGATCGCGGCGGCGCTCCAGGCGGTGGCCGACCCTGCGCTGCCGCTGACGATGATCACCAATCGCGGCGTCAAGGTCTGGCCGGAGGGGCTGCCCGAGACGCTTTGCACCGACCACTGGCGCTGCCGCTTCCAGGCGCCGGCCGGCGCGGGGTCCATCGAGCACTGCCAGGTCGTCGATCTGCTCGGCCGCCTGGCGAGGCAGGGCATCGACTTCATCAAGACCGAGCACCTCTACACCTTCGACGGCGAGCCCGGCTTCTCACTCGGCCAGGGGCAGTAGCCGGGCAAGGCTCCCGGGTGAGGGGACGCTGAGGGCAGGAGCGACGCGCGGCACCGATCGCGCGCCGCTCCTGCCTTTGCCGGCGGCGACCCACGACGACCGACCTGCCAGCAGTGCCAACCCGAGCACACCCGGAGGCACCACTCCTTCCCGGCGACCGACCACGCGCATCGCCAGGCGTCGGCGAGCGGACCGTTGGACAGGCGGGCACCTCGCTCGCTACGATGGAGCCGTTTCCCGTGGTGCCCGGCGGGGAGCATCGCCCGGCGGCTGTATCCTCGCCCGCACCCGCGCCGTAGGTATCGGTAGGCCCGCCCGGCACTCCCGGTTCCCGGCGACTCCGGGGACGGGAGCGAGCGGTCGACGAGTGTCTGCGGGCGGGTGGGGAGCGCGGTGGAGAGACCGAATCGCGTGGGGAGGAATCGACGGTGAAGCCGACAGCCCGAGCGCGCCTGGCGTACCTGGTCAACGCGGTTCTGCTCATCGTCACGCTGGCGCCCTGCGGCGGCGCGGCCG
>JBHOQZ010000524.1:0-4481 GCA_042408635.1 Chloroflexota bacterium | reverse complement strand
AGGCCGCTACCGCCGCGTCGATCCCGACCCGGCCGGCGACTACCATTCGCGCGTCCTGCCGGGGTTCCGCCTGCGCGTCGAGTGGCTGTGGCGCCGGCCGCTGCCCCGGCTGGCCGAGGTGCGCGCCGCGCTCGGTCTCTAACGTCCTCACCCCCACCCCCACGCGGTCCACCGCGGCAGCCGAGCCTCTCCCCGCGCAGCGGGCCGCGCCGTGCCGGCCCCCCGCCGAACCCTGCGTCCGCCCTGCACCAGTCGAGCCCAGGGGGCAGGCGCGGGCAGACGCCGGTTGACGATGTAGCATCTATGCTATATTCTGACGAAGGTATTCTGCAGCCGGGAGGGCGCGGCGATGGTGATCGCGGCCGACACAGCCCCCTGCACCCGCGGCCCGGCGGGGGCCGAGCCGGTCATCCCGGTCCGCGACCTGCGGATGCGCTACGGCTCGACCGATGTGCTCGGCGGGGCAGACCTGCGCGTGCGGCGCGGCGGGGTGGTCGCCCTGCTGAGGCCGAACGGGGCGGGCAAGACCACCACCCTCGAGATCCTGGAGGGCTTCCGGCAGCGCTCGGCCGGCGAGGTGCGCGTGCTGGGCACCGACCCGAACGACGGGGACGAGGCGTGGCGGGCGCGCCTCGGCATCGTCCTGCCGGCCTGGCGCGACCACGGCAAGTGGCGGGTGCGCGACCTGATCCACCAGCTCAGCGCGCTGCCCGAGTGGCTCCAGTGGCTGGGCCAGGTCTTCCCGCTCTTCTGGCTCGGGCTGGGGCTGCGCTCGGCGCTCCTGCCGAACGCCGTGGCCGCCGCCGAGGTTGGCGGCTCCTGGCGCCCCCTCGAGACGATCGGCGTGCTGGGGGCGTGGCCCCTCCTCGATTTCGCCGTGGCACCGGTCGTCCTGCGGCGGCTGGCGCGGCGCGCGTCCGGCGCGTGCCTGGCAGCCCCGCGCGCTTGAGCGGCGGTCCGGGCGGGGGAAGGCCATGGCCGAGACGATCTACAACCGGATCGCCGTGCTGCGGGCCGAGCGGGGGATCACGCGCCGGCAGCTCGCGGAGGCGCTCGGCGTGCACTACCAGACGATCGGGTACCTGGAGCGCGGCGAGTTCTCCCCGAGCCTGCACCTGGCGCTGCGCATCGCGGAGTACTTCGAGGTGCCGGTCGAGGTCGTCTTTTCCACCCGACCGTTTCCGCGCCTGGGCAGCCAGGCGGTCTGAGCAGATCCGCCTCGCCCGGCAAGGGCGGGGGCCGGCCGCGCCCCGCGCCGCTCGACGCCACCGTGGGCCTGCAGTTGGCGCCAGCACGGTCCGGGTGGCTGGGCAGCCGGGCTGCCAGCTCGAACCGCGGCAGCGCCGGCCCGGCGGCGCTCAGCCGGCGGCCGCCCGGAGTGCCCCGTCGAGGTCGGCGATGATGTCCGCCACGTCCTCGATACCGACCGAGAGGCGCACGAGCGCGTCCGAGATGCCGACCGCCGCCCGCTGGGCCGGTGAAAGGCCCCGGTGGCTCGACATCGCCGGGTAGAGCACGAGCGAGTAGACGTCGCCCAGCGTGGTCGCGGGTACGCACAGCCGCAGCGCCTCGAAGAGGCGGAAGATGCGTTCGCGGTTGCCGCCGCGCAGCTCGAAGGAGATCATCGCCCCGAACCGCCCGCCGAGCAATCGAGCCGCGAGGGCGTGCTGCGGGTGCCCGGGCAGGCCGGGGTAGTTCACGCCGGCGACGCACGGGTGCTCGGCCAGCCAGGCCGCGATCGTGGCGGCGCTGGCGCACTGCCGTTCGAGGCGCAGCGGCAGCGTCTTGAGGCCGCGCAGCACCAGCCAGCTATCGAAGGGGCTGATCACCCCGCCCGTCGCCTTGACCAGCTCGCGCACCGTCGCGCCGAGCTCCGCCGAGGCGCAGACCGCGCCGGCCATGACGTCGCCGTGGCCGCTCAGGTACTTCGTCGCGCTGTGGATCACCAGGTCGGCGCCCCAGGCCGCCGGGCGCGCCAGGAATGGGGAGGCAAATGTGCTGTCGACCGCCAGCACCGCCCCGTGCGCGTGCGCCAGCTCCGCCAGGCGCGGGAGGTCGGCCACGCGCAGGAGCGGATTCGAGATCGTCTCGCAGAGGAGGAGGCGCGGCCGGTACGCGGCGAGCGCGGCCTCGACCGCTGCCAGGTCGGTGATGTCGACGAAGTGCGTGCGCACGCCGAGCGAGCCGAAGACGTTGCCCAGCAGCGTGACGGTGGCGCCGTAGAGGTCGCGCGCGGCGACGATGCCGTCGCCGGCCGAAACGCCGGCGGCGAGGATCGCGGCGTGGAGCGCGCCCATGCCGGAGCCCACGACCACGGCGGCCTCGGTGCCCTCCAGGGAGGCGAGCGCCTGCTCGAGGGCCGCCGTGGTCGGGTTGGCGTAGCGCACGTAGACGTAGCCGGGCTCGTCGCCCGCGAAGACGGCGTCCAGCTCGCCGGTCGTCGGGTACGAGTAGGAGGCGGCCATGTAGATCGGCGTCGTCGTCGGAACCGCGCGGCCGGGGACCGATCGCTCGCCGGTGTGCACCGCGCGCGTCGCGAAGCCCCAGCCGGCGCCGCGCTCCCCCATGCCAGTCGGCCGCGCCGAATCGGGTGTGGCTGCGGTGGCGGCGCGGGGCGCGGGCGCCGCGGGGTTCCCAGCCGGCGCGGTCGTGTCGGGTGTCGGCGCCGTGCCCGGCGCCCGGCTCTCGCTGGTCGTCATCGCTCCCCTCCGGGTGCGCGGTGAGGTGACCGCGCCCGGCGCGGCCTCCCGGTAAGGATAACGGGCGCTGGCGCGCGGCTCCACGGGCACGGGCCCCCGATCGTCCTGGGTGGGCACCCGTGCGCCGCCGGGCGAGGTCCTGCCCTCAGTTCCTCGGGCGCGAGCCCGGCTCGGCGACGGCGGCGCGGTTTGACCCCCTTCGCGCGCCCGTGGTAGCATCAGCCGCGCCATTCGGGACGCCACGATGAGGAAAGACGCATGAACAAGCGCAAGCGAGTCGCGCTGCAGAAGCACCGGAAGAAGGAAAAGAAGCTACACGAGCGGGCGAAGCAGGCGCAGCGGACGGGCGGCGCGGGCGCGGCGACCGCGCGCCCCCGCCCGGCCCCGAGGCCACCCGCGCGGGCAGAGGCTGGCTCTCCCCCACGGGCGAGCGGCGAGCCGCGGCCCGCGCCCGGCGCCTAGGCCGGGTCGCGGCCGACCATAGGCGGGAACCCGGCACGATGATGGAGGAGGCCGAACGGTATCCGCACTGGCGCCGCACGATCTGGATCCTCGCGGCGACGGTAGTTACCAGCTTCATCGGCTTCGACTTCGTCATGCCGTTCCTGCCCATCTATTTCCGCGAGCTCGGTGTATCCGAGAACCTGGTGCCGCTGCTCACCGGCCTCGCGCTCGGCGTCTCGCCGCTCGCCTCCGCCCTCACCGCGCCGTTCTGGGGCGCCCTGACCGACCGCTACGGCGCCAAGCTGATGTTGCAGCGGACGCTGCTCTCCTTCGTCTTCACCATCGGCGCGTTTGCGTTCGCCCAGGAGGTCTGGCAGGCGCTCGTCCTGCGCGTGCTGATCGGCGCGTTGGGCGGCATGACCAGCGTGGCGATCGCCACCGCCGCCAGCGAGTCGCCGCCCAAGCACGTCTCAGAGAGCGTGGGCCTCATCCAGGGGGCGCAGACCGGTTCGATGATGCTCGGGCCGGCGATCGGCGGCCTCTGCTCGAGCTGGTTCGGGCTGCGGCCGACGTTCCTGATCGCCGCCACCATGCAGCTCATCGCCTTCGCCGTGGTCACCGCACTCTACCGCGAACGCCCCAGCCTCGTCGCCGAGCGCCAGGCGCGGCGCCAACCCGCCGACGAGTCGCCCCGGCCGCGCGGCAACTGGGCGCAGGTGGTCGCCATCCCCGGCTTCGTGCTCCTGATGGCGATGCTGCTGTGCATCCAGTTCGTCGAGCGCGGCATGGGGTTGATGACGCCGGTCTACATGAACCTGCTCGACACCGGTGGCTGGACGGTGGCGACGCTGGCGGGCGTGGCCTTCTCGGTCGCCGCGCTCAGCTCGACGATCTCGGCCACCGTCGCCGGCCGGCTGGCGGTGCGCCACGGCGCCTTCGCGATCCTGCGCTTCTGCCTGCCGGCCGGGGCGCTCGTGCTGATCCCCTTCATGATGCTCGCCTTCGGCTGGCAGCTCGTGGCGATGCGGGCGCTGCTCGGGCTGATAGCGGGTGCGTCAATGACGCTTGCCTACACACTGGGCAGCCGGCTGCTGCCGGAGCGCTCGCTTGGGACGGGCTACGGCTTTCTGAGCAGCGCCACCCAGCTCGGTGGCTCGATCAGCCTCTTCATCACGGGCGTGATCGCCACCGTCGACGTTCGCTACGTCTTCCTGCTCGACGTCGTCCTCTACACCGTCGCCCTCACGATCCTCTACGCCGGTCTGCGCCCGCGGCTCACGCTGGCCGAGAGCGCCGCGCTGGCCGCCGAGGGCCAGCCACCGGCGGCCACGCGCGGCG
>JBHOQZ010000521.1:0-5193 GCA_042408635.1 Chloroflexota bacterium | reverse complement strand
CGGCCGCTCAGGCCGCCGCCCGCAAGCGCGGTCCAGTCGACGCCGAGCTCCCGGGCCACCCGCCGGGCGCGCGGGCTGATGCGGGGTCCACCGCGTCGGCTGGTGGGCAGGGTTGCGCCCGGCGGTGGTGCCACCGCGTCGCCCAGCGCGATCGAAGCGCCGGCCCTCAGCGGTACCGGTCCGCCTGGCGCGCCAGATTCCACCGGGGTCCGGCTGCTCCCGTTCGTGCGGCTGCCGGCCGCTTCGTTGGCGGTCGCGTCGGTTGCGCCGTCTGCCGGTCCAGCCCAGTCGGCCTGGAGCACACCTGCCGATGCCCCTCCGCTCCGGCCCGGCCCGTCCGTCGACGCCGGCTCCGGGCTGGTCACCTCGGTGGACGGGGCGCCGGCTGTTCCCGAACTGCCCAGCGGGGCCGTCCCTGGCGCGGTGCCGGTGGGCGTGGAGCCGGTGGGCGGCGCCTCACCCGGTTCGAGAAGGTAGGCGATGAGCGTGCCGACGGGCACGCGCGCGCCGATCGGGGGCGAGCTGGGCGGGATGTGCAGGGTGCCCGCGTCCATCGCCTCGATCTCGGTTACCGCCTTGTCGCCCTCAATCAGGCAGATGACGTCGCCCACGTGCACCTCGTCCCCGTCCTGCTTGACCCACTCGACGAGGCTTCCGCTCTCCATGTCCCACCCCAGCCGGGGCAGCAGTACCTCAATCGCCATCATTCCTCCAGCCAGCGTTGGTCGCCGCGTCATCACCCTCCCCCGCGGAGGGTGTGGCTGCGACACGTGGTGTCGATCCGCTACCCCGCCTCCGGGCGCCAGCTCTTGCTGCCGCCGGCGTTGAGCGCGAGGTTGCCGCCGTCGACCGGCAGCAGGTGGCCGGTGATGAACGCGGCGGCGTCCGAGACCAGGAAGACGGCGGCGCGCGCCACGTCCTCGGGCGTACCCAGCCGGTCGAGCGGGATGCCGTGCAAAAGCCGCTCCTGGAGGGTGCCGGGCTCGAGCCGCGGATCGCGGAACATCGCCGCCATCGAGGGCGTGAACGTCTGCGCCGGCATGATCGCGTTGACCCTGATGCCGTGGGGCGCCCACTCGACCGCCAGCTCGCGCGTGAACTGGTTGATGCCGCCCTTGGTGACGCTGTAGACGAAGTTGCCGCGACCGAGCGCCGACGCCCCGGCGATCGAGGAGATGTTGAGGATCGAGCCGCCCTGGCCGCGCCGGATCATGCGCCGCCCGGCCTCGCGCGTCGTCAGGAATGTGCCGTCCAGGTTCACGCGCAGCACGTGCTGCCAGTCGCCCAGCGAAAGGTCCTCCGGCCGGGCCCGGTGGCCGATGCCGACGTTGTTGATCAGGATGTCGATCCGGCCGAAGAGGTCGTCGAACTCCGCCCACATCGCCAGGATCTCGTCCGGGTTGCCGTGGTCGCAGCGGATGGCGCCGGCGCGCCGGCCGAGCGCCTCGACCTCGCGGGCGGTGCCGCGCGCGCCCTCCCCGTCCAGGTCGTCGATGCAGACATCCGCCCCGGCGCGGGCGAGCGCCACCGCGATCGCTCGGCCAATGCCGCCGTTCGCCCCACCGCCGGTGACCAGCGCCACCCGGCCCGAAAGATCAAGCTCCTCCAACGACTCGCTCCTCACCACCCCGCGCGCCCCTGGCCGATCCGGTCCCGGCTGCGCGGAGGTTGCCGCGCGGTCCGGTCACCGGGCGCGTCCGGGGTCGATCCCCGCGATGATGTCGCGCACCAGCCGCAGGCGTGGCACCGCCACGCCCGCCCGCTCGGCGCGCGCCACCAGGTCGCCGAACACCGCGTCGACCTCGAGTGCCCGGCCGGCGAAGAGGTCCTGCGTCATCGAGGGCAGGCTCTCGACGCCGCCGGTGGCCGCCGGTTGGAGCGGCGCCTGCGCCATCAGCGCCTCGACCGTCGCCTCGTCCGGGCGGCGCACGTAGGTGCGGATCGGGAAGTTGGTGTAGTCGCCGACCGTCACGCCGTAGGCAGCTCCCAGCGCCGCCGTCTCGCGCACGAGTGCCAGGTAGGCGCGGATCAGCTCGGGCGTGCGGAAGAGGCGCGGCGTGCTCACCCGCGCCAGCACCGAGACGCCGAAGACGCCGGCCGCGTTGCACGCCTTCGACCAGAGCACGCTCTGGATGTCGGCCGAGGCGTCGGTCGGGATGCCGGCCGCGTTCAGAGCGGCGGCCGCTGCCTCGACGCGGGGGGAGATGCCGCCCGCCAGCTCGCCCAGGTAGGTGCGGCCAAGCGCCGCCACCGCCACCGCGCCCGGTCCCTCGCGCTGGGCGCCCAGGATCGTCACCGCGCCGACCACGCGCTCCGGGCCGAACACCTCCGCCAGCCGATCGTCCTTCGCCAGCCCGTTTTGCACGCCGCCCACCCAGGCGGCGGTGTCACCGGAGCGCGGCCAGCCGGCCCGCACGCGCGCCATCGCCTCGTCGAGCTGGTGCCCCTTCGTGCAGAAGATGACGCCCGCGCCGTCGGGCAACTGCTCGGGGTCGGTCGTCACCCCGACCGTGCCGGCGGGGGAGGGGGCGGGCGCGACGGGCGCCTCGACGTCGACCGCGCCGCGCAGCCCGATCCGCCCGACCCCGGTCAGAGCCTGCGCGGTCGCCGGGCTGGCGAAGAGCGTGACCGGCTGTCCGTGCGCCGCCAGCAGCGCCGCGAACGCCTGGCCCAGCGAGCCCGCGCCGACGAAGGCGAGCGCGGCCGTGGGCTGGTCGGGCTGGGACGTGATCATGCTGCTCCTAACCCTTGACGGCGCCGGCGGTGAGGCCGGCGGCGTAGTGCTCGACGAAGAAGGAGTAGACGAGCGCGACCGGGATCGAGCCGAGGAGCGCGCCCGCCATGAGCGGCCCCCAGAAGTACATGTCGGCGCGCGTCAGCGCCACCAGCACGCCGACCGGGATCGTGCGCTCGGCGCTGGCAGTCACCAGCGTCAGCGCGTAGACGAACTCGTTCCAGGAGAGCGTGAAGGAGAAGATGCCCGCCGAGAGGATGCCGGGCGTGGCGAGCGGGATCGCGATCCGCAGCATCGCCTCGAAGCGCGTCGCCCCGTCGATGCGGGCGCACTCCTCGAGTTCGTAGGGGATCGTCTTGAAGTAGCCCGCCATCAGCCAGGTGCAGAACGGCAAGAGGAAGGTCGGGTAGACGACCACCAGCGCCCAGACGTTGTCGAGCAACCCGATGTTCTTCATGATCTGGACCATCGGGATGAAGAGGAGCGAGGTCGGCACGAGGTAGGTGATGAACACCGCCAGCGAGATCGCGCCCGCGCCGCGGAAGCGCAGCCGGCCGAGCGCGTAGCCCGCCGGCACCCCGAAGAAGAGCGAGATCGCGGTCGCCAGGATCGCCACCTGGAACGTGTTCTTCGTCCAAACCAGGAACGGCGTCTTGGCGAGCAGGTACTCGAAGTGCTCGAGCGTCGGCTGCACCACGACCAGCGGATTGGCCGCCTTGTTGTACAGCTCGCTGTTGGGCTTCACCGAGGTGATGACCATCCAGTAGAAGGGCGCGAGAAGGAAGACGAGCATGACGATCAGCGGCAGGTAGATCCGCAGCGCCGCCGAGAGCGCGCGCATGGCCCGCGCCCGCCCATGTGCCGACCGTCCTCCCCGGCGGGGCAGCTCGTCCGCGCCCGACCGCCGCTCCTCGCGGCCGGCCCCCTGTGCCAGCGCGCTCATACCGCACCGCTCCGGCGCAGGTGCCAGACCTGGTAGACGACGAGGATCAGCAGGAGCGGCAGCATCGTCAGCGAGATGGCGGCGCCCTCCCCGATGCGGCCGGTGGCGACCCCGATCTGGTAGCTGAGCGTCGCCAGCACGTGCGTGCTGTTCATCGGGCCACCCTGGGTCAGGCTGTAGACGACCTGGAAGTCCGAGAACGTCCAGATGATCGAGAGGACGAGGGTGATCAGTAGCACCGGCATCACCAGCGGCAGCGTGATGTGGCGGAAGCGGAACCAGCGGTTGGCGCCGTCGATGGCGGCCGCCTCGTAGAGCTCCTGCGGGATCGTCTGGAGGCCGGCCAGCAGCGTGATGGCGAAGAACGGCACCGCGCGCCAGGCGTTGACAAGGGTCACGCAGAAGATCGCCCAGCCCGGGTTGGTCAGCCACGGGATGCCGGTCGGGCTCCAGCCGAGGTTGACGATGATCCAGTTGAGCACGCTGAAGTTGGGCGTGAACAGCCAGAGCCAGGCCATCGCGCTCAGCACCGTCGGCACAATCCAGGGCAACAGGATCGCCGAGCGCACGACCCGCCGGAAGGCGAACCGCTCGTTAATCAGGAGCGCCAGCCCGAAGCCGAGCACCAGCTTGAGCACCGTCGCCCCTGCCGTGAAGATGAGCGTATTGCGCAGCGTCTGCTGGTAGATCCGGTTCTGCCAGAGGTTGACGATGTTGTCGAAGCCGATGAACGTGCCGGCGTTGCCCAGCGTCCGGTCGGTCAGGCTGAAGCCGACCGCCATCACGAACGGGTAGGCGACCAGCAGGAGCAGCAGCAGCACGACCGGCGCCACCAGCAGGTAGCCGAGCTTCGCCTCGTCGTCAAGCAGCGAGGTGAGCCAGCGTCGCCGGGCGTAGGCAGCACCTGACCCGGCGAGCGGGCGGACGAGCGCGGGGTTGGGGGTGCGGTTCGATGTCGCCATGACGCACCTCAGCGCGCGTGCCGGGTGGGGCGGGGGCTCGGCCCGGCTGGACCACGCCCCCGGCGCCCGGCCGATCGTCATGACTTGGCGACGATCTGCTTGTACTCGTTCTCGGCCCAGCGGACCGCCTCCTGCGCGCTCATCATGCCGGTGGCGGCCTGGGCGAACATGTCGACCAGCACGAACTTGTTGACCGCCTCGGCCGCGGCGCGCGTCGGCGGTCCGGGCCAGCCGGCGAGGCGGTTGATCTTGTTGAGCTCGCGGAAGATCTGGAGCTTCGGGTCGCTCGGCCAGACCGGCTCGTCCTCGAGGCCCTTCAGCGGCGGGATGAAGTACATCTGACCGGCGCGCGTCCAGTCGACCAGGAACTTCTTGGCGAACCAGGCGCGCAGGAAGGCGCGCTGGCCCTCGGGGTTGGGGCTGTGGCTGAAGCTACCCCAGAGGTTGATGTTGTAGTGGCCGAAGCGCCCGGCCGGGCCGCTCGGCCAATTGGCGTGGTCCATGGCGTTGGCGAGCGCCTGGCGCGCCGGGTCGTCCTTGGCGGCGCGGGCGGC
>JBHOQZ010000512.1:0-2965 GCA_042408635.1 Chloroflexota bacterium | reverse complement strand
CGGCCGGCGCGCACCTCGGCGCGCAACTCGTCGGTGGCGCGCGCCGGCCCCAGCGCGGCGCGGTGCGGCCGCGACTCGGTCATCGCGTGGAAGGCGTCGGCGGCGGCGAGCAGACGCGCGGTCGGCGGGAGCATGGAGGCGGGCGCGCCGCGGTGGTAGCCGGAGCCGTCGAGCCGCTCGTGGTGGAGCCCGGCGACCGCCGCCAGCCCGGCCAGCGCGCCCGACCGCGCCAGCACCCGTTCGCCGTAGTAGGCGTGGAGGCTGACCCGCTCCCACTCGCCGTCGGTCAGCGGCCCCGGCTTGTCCCAGATGCTGCTCGGCACCGCGACGCGGCCCAGGTCATGGACGAGCGCCGCCCGGCGCACGGTCTTCACGTCAACCTCGGGGAGCCCGAGGCGGAGCGCGGCCGCCGCCGCCAGCTCGGCGACGCCAGCCGAGTGCCCCGCCGTGTGGGGCGACTTCAGGTCGGCGAAGAGGCCGATGGTCGCGAGTCCGACGTCGAAGCGCTCGCCGGCGAGCCGGGGCCGCGGCCCCGGCTCCGAATCCAGCACGGCGTCCCAGAGCGACCGCACCGCGAGCAGCTCGAACCAGCGGTCCGCGTTGCGGGCGAAGAGCTCGGCGAGCCAGGGGTCGTGGCTCAAGCCCGCGCGGGACCGCACCAGCGCGACGGCGCCGGCCACCCCGGCCAGCCGGTGGCACACCTCGGCGTCCTCCGCCACCTGGACGATCCGGGCCGGGAGTGCGATCGCCTCCCCGCGCAGGCCGTTCGGCGCGCCGCGGCCGTCCCAGCGCTCGAAGGTCTGGCCGAGCGCTTCGAGGACGGTCGGCTCGAAGACGAGCTGCCCGGCCAACCGCTGGGCGACCTCGCAGCTTGCTCGGAACAGCTCATCGACGAGCGCCGGTCCCGCCGCCAGGGCTCGCGCCACCGTCCTCGCCCGCTCCGGCCACGCCCGGCCGGCGCCCGCGTGCCGGAGCACGTCGACCGCGATCTCGAGCGGGCGCCCGAAGTCGAGGACGAACAGCCGCGCGTGCGCCGCGCGATCGTCCCCGAACAGCCGGCCCAGCTCGAAGGCGTCGGCGGTGCAGCCGATGCGCCGCAGGAGCGCGGCATAATGGACCGCGCCGAGCTCCGCCTCGCCCAGGCCGAGCGCCTCGCCGAGGTGCAGGGCGAGCAGGCAGGTGCGCAGCGCGTGCTCCGGCGGCTGACCCATGCCCAGGTCGGTGGCCAGTGACGCGGCCGCGACGAGCTCCACGCACCGCACCTCGGCCGCGCCTCTGGCGCGCACGTCCCACCTCCTGACAGTGCCCGACCAGGCTCGGCCCGCACGACCCCGGGCCGGCTGCCGCGATCGGGCGTGTCGAGCGAACCGGTTCGGGCGGTGGCTTGGGCAACCGTGCCGCGCCCTGCCCGGTTGCCCAGAGGACACGGGCTGGTCGGGCTCACCGCCCAGCCGGGCAGGCCCGGCCGGGCCTGGCACCACCGGGCGACTTGGTCGGCGCTGGCAGGGCGGCCACACGAGAGCAGGGGGAGCCCGCCCCTTCAGGCCGGCTCCCCCTGCGACGTGAGCATCGATCAGAGATTGGCTAGGCCGTCGTCACGCGGCAGGCCGGCCACCCGAGCGTGTGCCGGGCGCGCAGCCTGCACCGCTTAGCCGAGCGGCACGCCGAGCGCCGGGTTGGCGATCGACGTCGGCTGCACGGTGATCGGGACGGTGTAGGACTCGACGTCCGCGCCGGCGCGCACACGCACCGTGAGCTGATGCTGGCCGGGCGGCAGGGTCGAGGCGTCGAAGGCGAAGGTGTAGCCCGACTTCAGGTAGGTCGGGCCGAGCGCCGCCGCCACGTCCGGCCGGTCGAGGCCGTAGGTGGCTGTGCCGAGGGTGACGGCCTGGGCGGCCTGGCCGTTGGGCTCGACCGTGACCGTCACCTCGCTGATCGGCTGGCCCCCGCTGGCGGTGTTGATCGCCCAGCCACCGAGCTGCACGCGACCGGTCAGCGTCGCGTTGGGTGCCGGCTCCTCGAGGGTGAGGAGCGCCCAGCCGCGCTGCACCGGCGTGCCGGCGGGAACCGCGGCGAACGCCGCGTTCGACGAGGGCGCGGTCGGCCCGGCAGCCGTGCGCGGAACCTCAGTCGTAGGCTGGGGCGAGGTCGCGATCGAGGGCGCGTTGGGCGCACTGGCGGCCGGCGCGGCCATCACCGGCGTCTCCGGCCGACCGGTCAGGTAGTTGGTGGCGGAGATAAGCTGCGGGTCGAAGCCGCGGCCGAGATCCTCGACCGTGCGGTCGATCGAGACGTCCGGGGCGACACCGATCCGGTTGAGGTTGCGGCCCTTGGCAGTGTCGACGCGCGTGCTGGTGATGCCCAGCGCCGAACCGTCGGCCAGCTTGTGGAAGCCGACGCTGGCGACGCAGCCCTCGGTCTTGACGCCGAAGACGCGCGCCACGCCGAAGTCCTGGGCGACGGCCGCGACGATCTCGCCGGCCGAGGCGGTGTTGCGGTTGATGAGGATGGCAGTCTCGACCTTCTCGGGGAAGAGGTTGTCGACCGATTTGGCCGTCGAGACCGAGCCATCGCGCGCGATGAAGCTGAAGAGCGGCTGGCCCGAGGGGATCATCGTGCTCAACAGCGCCACCGCCGCCGCGGCCGAGCCGCCGGGGTTGTTGCGCAGGTCCCAGACGATCTTGGTCGCGCCCTGGGCGCGCAGGTCGCGGTAGAACTCCTGAAACTTCTCCTTGTTCAGCGTCTGCGCGAAGTTGTAGAGCCGGACGTACCCGACGCCGTCCTCCAGCATGCGGATGTCGTACACTGGCACCGTGTACTGCGCGGGGGTGACGCTGATCGGCACCGGGTTCGGGGTGCCCGGCCGCGCGACCGTGAACTGGATTTCCTGCCCGACGCGCTCGCGGATCTTGGCCGCGAGCTGGGCGAGCGTGGTGCCCTTGAGGTCTTCACCGTTGAGCGTGAG
>JBHOQZ010000511.1:0-4291 GCA_042408635.1 Chloroflexota bacterium | reverse complement strand
CCGGCCTGCTCAGCCTGCTCCGTCACCCCTGTTGCCTCCGACCCGTACCCGAAGCGTCCCTGTTGCCGCATCCAGGCTCGTTTACCCACCGGCCAGGCCCGACACGTCGGTCTGCTGCCGCGCCGCCGCCTCCGCCCGTTGCCGGAACGCCTCGACCGTGCGCTCGGCGTTGGCCGCCAGAGCCGCGGCCACCACGCGCCCGGCGCCGGGCACCTTGAGCGCGAGCTCGAAGGCCGCCTCGTAGCGCACGCGCGTGCCGCCCGCCTCCGGCGTGAACTGCCAGGCCGCCTGCATCGCCTTGAACGGCCCCCGCACCAGGTCGAGGTCGATCCGGCGCGGGCGGTCGAAGCGCGCCCGGTTGGCAAAGGTCAGCTCGAGCGGCCCCGCCTGCACCGTCATCTCGACGATGTCGCCGGTGCGGCGCACGGCCTTCACGTCGCCCAGGAACTCGGGGTAGCGCTCGACCGCCGCGACCACGTCGAAGGCGATCCCGGGCGGCGCCGCGACGAACGCCTCGCGGACGATCCGGTTCATGCTCGACCTCTCTCCACGGCGCAAGTGTCCGCGCCGGGCCGTGCGCTGTCAAGCGGACCGGACTCTGCTATGCTCTCCCCCATCGACCGCGATGGAGGTGGCCCCGCGATGGTCCGTCTGCTCGTCACCGGGTTCGAGCCGTTCGGCGGCTCGCACGTCAACCCCTCGGAGCTGCTCGTGCGACGGCTCGAGCAAGCCGGGCTGGCGGGCGTCGAGCTGCGCGTCCGCGTGCTGCCCTGCCGCTTCACCGAGGCCGGGCGCTCCATCTGCGCCGAGGTCGATGCCTGGGCACCCGAGGCGGTGGTGGCGTTCGGCCAGGGCGGCGGGGCCAGCCTGGCGGTCGAGCGCGTCGGCGTCAACCTGGAGGACGCGCGCATCCCCGACAACATCGGTGACCAGCCGGCGGACCGCCCGATCGCGCCCGGCGGCCCGGCCGCCTACTTCGCCACGCTCCCGGTGCGCTCCATCGTGGCGGACCTGAACGCCGACGGCGTCCCAGCGCGCCTCTCCCTCTCGGCCGGCACGTTCGTCTGCAACCACGTGCTCTACACGCTGCTGCACCACCTCGACCGGCGCGGGCTCACCATCCCGGCCGGCTTCATCCACGTCCCGAAGCTGCCAGAGCAGGTCGCGACGAGCGACACGCGCGAAAAGGAGCCGAGCCTGGGGATCGAGACGATCGAGCGGGGCGCCCGGCGCGCGCTCGAGGTCGTTGCCGCCCACGTCCGCGCCGCCACCGCCACCGCCGCCGCCCGCTGAGCTTGGCGGCGGCCGCCACGGCGCCGTCGTCCCCCGGACCGGGTCGACGCTAGAGCCAGAGGGTGTCGAGCGGGATGGCGAGGCCGGGGAAGAGGTCGGGCCGGAAGCTGCCGCCGGGGCCGAGCGGTGGCTCGGCGGCGTAGTCGCCGGTCTCCGTCAGACGCAGCGCTTCGAGGCGGCGTTCATCGACGTCGACCAGCCAGAAGTGAGGGACGCCAGCCGCGGCAGAGCGCCGGAGCTTGAGACCGCGATCGTACTCGGCCGTGCTCGGGGAGAGCACCTCCACGATCAGGTCGGGCGCTCCCTCGATGGCGCGGCGGGCGATGATGGCCCGGCGCTCGGCCCGCACGAAGACGAGGTCCGGCTGCACGCCGGTGCGCGCGTCCAGCAGCACCGCGATGGGCGCGGGCAGGACGATCCCCAGGCCGTGGCGGTCCGCGTGGGTGTCAAGGTAGCGCGCCAGCCGCATAACCGCGAACTGGTGGGGGGATGGGCGCGGCGCTCACGAACAGCTCACCGTCGATCACCTCGTAGCGCAGACCGTCGTCCGGGGTGTCGAGGCTGTCGGTCGCCAGGAAGGGTGCGGGTCACTTCAGCTCCATGCGTCGCTCACGCCTCCTCGCCCCCAGTCTACTTCGCCCGTCTCCCGCCCGACAAGCGGGCGGCATGGGCACGGGCTAGCGGTTGCGGCCGCCGAGGCCGGGCGCGGGAAACGCGCCGCTCTCATTGATCGGCTCGTTGATGTGGATGTCCCCGTTGCGGATCTTCAGGTTGAAACCGCACTGGGGGTTGGTGCAGACCCACGCCTTGTAGAGAATCGGCGCGCCCTGTCCACCGAAATCCGACAGCGGCACCAGCTCCCCATCGCGGCACTTGCGGCAGATCGGAAGCGCCATCCCCAGACCACCCATCCCCATCCCCATTCCCCTGCTCCTCGACGTCGACTGGAGCTTCGCAATTGCCCCGGCCGCTCCACCCGGTGAAACCACACTCCGAGACACCTAGCGGGTTACACCCGGCAATAGTACCGCAATCACTTCGTCGGCTCGGTCTCAGCACACTAGCATAGCACCCCGGAACTGTCAACGAGGGCGCGTCTCACTAGCCCGATCAGGCTGCCCCGATCGGGCTACACCGCCCCGCCCGGGACACAAAGGTTACAGCATGATGGAGAAATGTGCGAGTTGAACCCGGCCGCTCCGACTGCTACGATCCGCCTCGCCGCGGCCAGCGTGGTCCGCGCGCCAACCACGTCGAGGTACGCGATGGCACGACGAATCGCGCGCCGCCACCTGCTCAGGCTGGCGTCCCCCACACTCGGCCCCCTCCTGCTGCTCTCCCCCGCCGTCTCCGCCCGCATCGCCCGGGGGCACCCGGCCGCCCAGAGCGGCGCCGTCGAGCTGGCCGTGGAGACGCCTGCCGCCAACGCCACCGTCAGCGGCTCGGTCCAGATCACCGGCTGGGCGGTCGACCGCACCGCGGCCGAGGGCACCGGCATCCAGGCGGTGCTAGTGTACGTGGGCGGGGATTCGCGCTCTGGAACGCTCCTGGGCGAGGCGCAGTACGGCCTCGACCGCCCCGACATCGCCGCCCGGTTCGGCGACCCCCGGTTCGGCCGTAGCGGCTTCACCCTCACCTGGGACACGGTCCGGCTCCCCACCGGGCCGACCACGCTCGTGGTCTACGCCCGCACCCCGGCGGCCGATTGGGCAGCGGTGACCGTGCCCGTGAGCGTCGAGCGGCCGGCCCCACCCCCGGCTACGCCCGTCGCCGGTCCACCGCCCGCCGCCGCACCCGCGGCCCCCCGCGCCGTGGACACGGCGGCCGGGCTCACCGTCGAGGTCGTCGAGCTCACGAGCCCGGCCCAGCGCGGCGGCGACGCCCGGCTGACGGTCCGCACGGCACCGAGCGCCGCCTGCGCCATCCTCGTCAGCTCGCCCAACGGCCCCGTCGGCTGGCCCGGCCTCGAACCGCACGACGCCGACGCGAGCGGACAGGCCCAGTGGACATTCCGCGTGCCAGCGGCGGCCCCGCCCGGCCAGTGGACGGTAGCGGTCGTCGCCCAGCTCGGCCAGCAGATCGCCACCGCGCGCGCCCAGTTCAGCGTCGCCTGACGCCGAGCCCACCGCTTCGACGGGGCGCGCCAGCCCACGCTCGCCGCGAAGCAGCAGTTCAGCGTGGCTTGACGCCGAGTGCGCCGCTGCAGTGCGAGCGCGGTCGGCGGCCCGGACGCGGGCGGAGGCGAGCTGCCGCCGGGTCCAAGGCTCGCGCGCCGATTGCTGAGGCCACGTGCCGAAAGCGAAACGCCGCTGGTCGTCGGAGCCACGTGCCGAAAGCGAAACGCCGCCCGAGATCCTCGGGCGGCGTTTCGCGTATCTGGGGTGCTGAGGGTCAGATTTGAACTGACGACCCTGCGATTTTCAGTCGCATGCTCTACCAACTGAGCTACCTCAGCCCAGGCCCCACCGGGGCGCGACGAAGATTCTCTCCCATCCACTCCGAAATGTCAAATCCGGGATCCCCGTCCGCTTCTCCGCTTCCCGGCTTCCAGCCCGCCAAGCCCGGTCGCGCGGGCAGCCCCCCGGCCCCCATTGCTGGGGGTGAGGGACGCGCCCCAGCAATGGGGGCCGGGGGGCCTACCGGCTCAATCGTCGGCGGTGACAGGCTGGGCGGCGCGGCGGTCCGCGTCGGGCGCGAGGCCGGGCATGAGGCCGCGCGCGAGCAGCAGCTCGGCGTTCAGGATCGAGCAGCCGGCGGCGCCCCGGATCGTGTTGTGGCCCAGCACCACGAACTTGTAGTCGAGCACCGGGCAGGGCCGCAGCCGCCCCACCACGCTCGCCATGCCGCGCTCCGCGTCGCGGTCGAGATACGGCTGCGGCCGATCCGGCTCGTCGCGCACGATCACGGGCCGCGCCGGCGCGCTCGGCAGCCCGAGCGCCTGGGGCTCGCCGCGGAACTCCGCCAGCGCCGCGCGCACCTCGTCGAGCCGCGCCGGCCG